>DATDCR010000088.1:0-1608 GCA_036524215.1 Burkholderiales bacterium | reverse complement strand
CTCGGCAAGACCGTGACCAACGGCTGGGGCGGCTTCGAATGCTGCTGGGCGCGCACCGTCATCGCGACACTGGTCGGCGCGCTCGAGGTGCCCGGCGGCATCCTCGGCACCACCGTGCGCTTGAACCGCCCGATGTCCGAGCGCCACCTGAGCGTAAAGCCCGGCCCGGACGGCTTCATGGCCTATCCATTCAACCCGACGGACAAGGCGCACTGGAGCGCCAGGCCGAACATCCGCAACGCGTACCGCACCATGGTGCCGCTGGTGGCCGACGGTGCGTGGAGCCAGGCGCTCGGGCCGACGCACTTCTCATGGCTGTTCCTCGACAAGACGCCGCAGGGACTGCCCGAGGTGACGCTGCCGGAGCTGTGGTTCGTGTACCGCACCAACCCGGCGATCTCGTTCTGGGACACCGATGCGCTCGGCGAGCGCATGGCGCGCTTCCCCTTCGTCGTCGCTTTCGCCTTCACGCGCGACGAAACCAACCACTTCGCCGACCTGCTGCTGCCCGAGGCCTCGGACCTGGAAAGCCTGCAGCTCATCCGCATCGGCGGCTCGAAGTACATCGAGCAGTTCTGGGACCACGAAGGCTTCGCGCTGCGCCAGCCGGTGTCGAAGCCGCGCGGCGCGGCGAAGGACTTCACCGACATCGCGACCGAGCTCGCGCAGCGCACCGGCCTGCTCGAGAAGTACAACGCCGCGATGAACAAGGGAGCGCTCGGCGTGCCGCTGAAGGATTTTTCCCTGCAGCCCTCGCGGCCCTATTCCGCCGAGGAGATCTGGGACGCCGCGTGCAAGGCGGCGAGCGCCGAGCTCACGGACGGCGCCGAAGCGCACGGGCTCGACTGGTGGAAGGAAAAAGGCTTCGCCACGCGGCCGTTTCCGCGCACCGCCTGGTATCTCTTCCCGACCCTGGAAGCGCAGGGCTTGCGCTTCGAGCTGCCGTACCAGGAGCGGCTGCTTCGCATCGGCACCGAGCTCGGCAAGCGCCTGCACGAGAGCGGCATGCAGTGGTGGGACAAGCAGCTCGCCGAGTACCAGGCCTTGCCGGCCTGGAAGGACTTCCCGGGCGAATGGCGCGCGGCGCTGCGCGCCATGGGCGGCGCGGAGACGGATTATCCGTTCTGGCTCCTCACCGCGCGCTCGATGCAATACGCCTGGGGCGGCAACGTCGGCATGGCGATGATCAAGGAAGTCGCCGACAACATCGCCGGCCACCGCGGCGTGATCATCAACACCGGAAAGGCAAAGGCGCTCGGCATCGGCGAAGACGACTGGGTCGAGATCGCGACGCCGCAGAACAAGGTGCGCGCGCGCGCCGTCCTGCGCCAGGGCATCCGCCCGGACACGCTGCTCCTGCTCGGCCAGTTCGGCCACTGGGCGACGCCCGTGGCCAAGGACTTCGGCATGCCGTCGATGAACAAGCTCGTGCCGATGTCGGTCGAGCTCACCGACGCGACCGGCTCAGGCGCCGACATCGTGCGGGTGGCGGTGAGGAAAGCGGCATGACGAAATGGGCGATGGTCGCCGACCTGCGCCGCTGCGTCGGCTGCCAGACCTGCACCGCGTCGTGCAAGCAGACGAACGAGACGCCGCCCGGCACGCAAT
>DATDCR010000087.1:0-1793 GCA_036524215.1 Burkholderiales bacterium | reverse complement strand
GGTAACTCCGCCACAGGCTGCAAGCCGCATGCCTGAACTGTCGCCGCGCCGGCACAGTCCACTGAATGGAGGGGGCAACTTCGCTTCGCTTAAGGAGGAAGAAGCTCCATGAAAACCATCGTTGCAGCAGCACTCTTGTCGAGCCTTGCCGCTGTGGGCTGTACGCGCGTGATCGAGCGCCCGGTGCCGGTCGCTTCGCCGGCGCCGAACGTGGTGAGCACGCCGGCGATCGTCGAGAGACAGACGCAAGCGCCGGCGCCGGCAGCCGCGGGTGCGACCGCGCAGGCCTGCACCTGGGCCTCGCAAAGCTATAGCAGCGGCGCGATGTCGTGCCAGGACCACTCGCAGTACCGCTGCAACAATGGCAGCTGGGAGAAGAGCGCGCTTAGCTGCTAGCTAAGGGCTCAATCCGCCTCGTCGATCCACGCGAGCTGGATCGCCTCGAGGATCTTCTCGCCGCAGCGCTTCGGATCGTCGCCGAAGCCGGGCAGCGCCATCACCCAGGTGTAGAGGTCGGTGAAGCGCACCTGCTTCGGATCGACATCCGGATGCGCTTCGGTGAGCGCGATCGCGATGTCCTGCGTATCGGTCCACTTCATTTCTTTTCACGCTCGTAGTTGATCGTGTATCTGGGCAGCTCGACGACGAGGTCGCCCTCGGCCACCTTCGCCTGGCACGAGAGCCGCGAAGTCGCCTCGAGGCCCCAGGCCTTGTCGAGCATGTCCTCTTCCTTCGCCTCGGCCGGCTCGAGCGAGTCGAAGCCCTCGCGCAGGATCACGTGGCAGGTCGTGCAGGCCGCCTGCTTTTCGCAGGCGTGCTCGATGTCGATGTGGTTCTCGAGCAAAGTGTCGCAGATCGTCTTGCCCGGCGTCGCTTCGATCTCGGCGCCCTGCGGACAGATCGCATGGCCCGGCAGGACCGTGATCTTGGGCATCAGAGGCTGCCGATCTTCTTGCCGGCGAGCGCGCGCCGGATGCCCTCGTCCATGCGCCGCTCGGCAAACGACGCGGTGGCGCGATTCAAGGCATCCACCGCCTGCTTGATCGCGCGGTGATCGGTGCCCGCCACGGACTGCATGACCTCGGCGATCGCCCGGTCGATGGCCTTGCGCTCGTCGCCGTCCAGCAGCTCGCCGTCCGTCGCCAGGGCGGATCGCGTCGCTTCGAGCAAGCGGTCCGCGTCGACGCGGTTCTCGGCCAGCGCGCGCGCATGCACGTCTTCCTTGGCGTGCGAGATCGAGTCGCGCAGCATCCGCTCGATATCGGCGTCGCCGAGGCCATAGGATGGTTTCACCGCCACCGAGGCCTCGGCGCCCGTGGTGCTTTCGCGAGCCGTCACGGAAAGCAGCCCGTCCGCATCGACCTGGTAGGTGACGCGCACGCGCGCCGCGCCTGCTGCCATCGGCGGAATGCCTTTCAGCTCGAAGCGCGCCAGCGAGCGGCAATCGGCGACCAGCTCGCGCTCGCCCTGCACGACGTGGAAGCTCATGCCGGTCTGGCCGTCCTTGAAGGTGGTGAACTCCTGGGCGCGGCCCGCCGGGATGGTGGTATTGCGCGGGATGATCTTCTCGACCAGGCCGCCCATCGTCTCGACGCCGAGCGAGAGCGGGATCACGTCGAGGAGCAGCCAGTCCTCGCCCTGTGGCTTGTTGCCGGCCAGCACGTTCGCCTGCATCGCCGCGCCGAGCGCGACCACCTTGTCCGGATCGAGGTTGTTCAGCGGATCGCGCTTGAAGAAATCGGCCACCGCGCGCTGGATCTGCGGCATGCGGGTGGCGCCGCCGACCATGACCA
>DATDCR010000086.1:0-7398 GCA_036524215.1 Burkholderiales bacterium | reverse complement strand
ACGCAACGGCGCCGCGCCAAAGTGGAGGGGGAAAAGCGTGCCATCGAGTCGCGCTATCGGGCGACCTTCGATCACGCCGGCGTCGGCATCGCGCATACCAGCCTCGACGGGCGCTTCATCAGCGTCAACCCGCGGTTCTGCGCCATGCTGGGCTACGCGGCCGACGAGCTCCTGAGACGCCGCACCATCGATGTCACACACCCGAACGATGTCGAGCCGACGCAGGCAGTGTTGCGCGAGGCGGTCGCAGACCTGGCGCCAGGCCCGTCGCACGACGTCGAGAAGCGTTTCGTGCGCAAGGACGGCAGCCTGCTCTGGGCGCTGGTGACGATCGCGCTCGTGCGGGAGGACGACGGCTCGCCCGGCTATTTCGTCAGCATGGTGCGCGACATCACGCTGCGCAAGCAGCAGGAGCAGCGCCTGCTCGAGCAGCTCGACGAGCTGCGCCGCTTCCAGAAGGTGACGGTGGAGCGGGAGCTGCGCATGATCGAGCTCGAGGCCGAGATCCGCGCCCTGCGCGGCAAGGCGGCGGCGTGAACGATCGGGTCGCCGCGTTCCAGGACACCGAGAGCGACGAGGCGCGCACGCGGCGCGCCATGCTGCACATCCTGGAGGACCTGCAGCGCGAGCGCGATGCCATTCGCAACGCGCACGAGGAATGGATCAATACCGTCGACGCGGTGCGCGATCCGATGATGGTGCACGACGGCGAGTGCCGCATCGTGCGCGCGAACCGCGCCTACGCCGAGCGCGCCGGCATGAGCTTCCAGCAGCTTCTCGGCCGGCCCTACTGGGAATGCTTTCCGAAAGGCGACGGGCCGCTACCCGGCTGCGCGCCGAGCGAGCTTTTCGCCGGCGGCAACCGGCAACCCGAGCAGGAGTTCGCCCTGCCTTCCGGCGAGATCTTCGTGTCGCGCGTGTTCATCGTGCCGCGCGGCTCGGGCGAGCGCCATGCATTGCACCTTCTGGAGGACGTGACCGAGCAGAAAACGGCGGAGCGCCGCATCCGCACGCTGAATACACTGTACGCGACGCTGAGCGCGGTCAATCATGCGATCGTGCATTCGCGCACCCGGCACGAGATCGCCGAGCGCATCGTGCGCATCAGCACCGAGATCGGCATGTTCTGCGGCGCCTGGGTCGGCTTCATCGACCCGGCGACGGGCCGGATGGCGCCGGCGGCCTGGTCGACTTCGCTTGGCGCTTACGTCGATCGCCTGCCGGCGAGCGCGGACTACGCCAGCGCGTATTTCTGCAACGACATCGCCGCCGATGCGGCGACGCTGCCCTGGCGGGCCTTTGCCGAGTCGTTCGGCATCCACAGCTTCGCCGCCATTCCGCTGCAGGTGGACGGCGCGCCTTCCGGCGTGGTGCACCTGTACGCGAAAGCCAGGGAAATGTTCAGCCCGGAGGTGCGTGCGCTGGTCCTCGAGATGGGCGACGACATCACCTACGCGCTGGAGACGCTGGAGACCGAGCGCCACCGCCGCCTTGCGGAAAGCGCGCTTACGGACAACCAGGCGAAGCTGCGCCGCAGCCTCGTCGCCACGATCGAGGCGATCGCGGCCACCGTGGAAACGCGCGATCCGTATACGGCGGGACACCAGCGCCGCGTCGCCGATCTCGCGCGGGCCATCGGGCAGGAGATGGGCCTAGGCGAATCCGCGCTCGAAGGCCTGCATTTCGGCGCGCTGATCCACGACCTCGGCAAGCTGCAGGTGCCGGCCGAGATCCTCGCCAAGCCGACGCGGCTCTCGAAGCTCGAGTTCGAGCTCATCAAGACGCATCCGCAGGCCGGCTACGACATCGTGAAGGGCATCGACTTTCCGTGGCCGGTGGCCGAGATGGTGCGCCAGCATCACGAGCGGCTCGACGGCAGCGGCTATCCACAGGGCCTGCAAGGCGACGCGATCGCCATGGAGGCCCGCATCCTCGCCGTGGCGGACGTGGTCGAGGCGATGGCGTCGCACCGGCCCTATCGCGCAGGGCTCGGCCTCGACGCCGCGTTACATGAAATCGAGGGCAAGCGGGGCGTGTGGTTCGACGCCGGCGTGGTCGACGCCTGCGTGCGCCTGTTCAAGGCGCGAGGATTCAAGTTGTCGGGTATTTCCTGACCGACAGCGCTCTGCGCGCGACCCTAGAATCGCGCGCGCAATGGTTCAAACGATCGAGTTCTACAAGTTGCCGATCCCGCTCGACCGCGACCGGTTCGTGCGCGAGCTGCTGCGCCAGCTCACCGAATCGGTCGAGCGCAGCGTCGGGGAGGAGCAGGCGCGCGAGCTGGTGGCGCAGGTCGGCGAGCAGATCGGCGAGCAGATCAACGTGTACTACCGGGCGGCGCTGAGAAGCCTGCGCCTCAATCGCGAGCAGGTCGCCGCCGCGATGGTCGACCTGAAGCGGCGCCTCGAAGGCGATTTTTACGTCATCTCGCAGGACGATGAAAAGATCGTCCTGGGCAATCGCGCCTGTCCGTTCGGCGCCAAGGTGAAAGGGCGGTCGAGCCTGTGCATGATGACGAGCAGCGTCTTCGGCATCATCGCCTCGCGCAACATCGGCTATGCGAAGGTGGAGCTGCAGGAGACCATCGCCCGCGGCGACGACGGCTGTCGCATCGTGGTGCACCTGAAGCCCGGCGAGGAAGCCGAGAAGGCGCCGGGCCGGGAGTTCAACCGCAGCCTGAGCGAAGCCTCGCTGCCGGGGTAGGCCACGCCAGCTTCGGCAACGCCGCGCCAAGCTCGCTCAGCGACACGACGAGGAACCGCAGCGGCGGGCGGTTGCGATATTCCAGGGTCGTGGCGCCGCGGGTGAAGCGGCCGCTCGCGATCTCGGCCTCGTCGAGCGCACGCAGCGCGCCGCTTTCCATGTCGCGCTGATAAAGCGGCACCACGTCCGACAAGGCGAGCGCGAGCAGGTCCAGCAGCTTGGAGTCCTTGGCCGGCCGATCCGGAAACAGCCGCTCGTGGGCCATCGCCGCGGCGCGGGCGAGGGGGATGAATTCCGGGCCTTGCATGGGCGAATCATAGGAACGCCGGGCCGGCAGGCGATGGGGGGATGCCGGGGCGACGCCCCGTGCCGTTCGGCTCATGTCGCGAAGCCGTAGGCATTTTCCGAATGCCGAATCAGCACGCGCTGATAGTCCGCCGCGGCCGCGGCGCGTACCTTGGCGGCATGAAACAGCCGCGCCTGCCTGACCTCGAAACCGCCCTGGGCGAGCTCTTCCGCCGCCAGCCCGGCCTGTGCGGCTTCTCGATCCACGAGATGCGGGTTTCCCCGACGCCGGAGGTTGTTTTTGACGACATCGCGATCCAGCCCTGGGCCGGCTTCAAGCCTTCGGCCGAGCTGATCAACGAGATCGCCGGCACGCTCCTCGATGCGGTGGAGGGCCACCCGGAAGCGGGGCGGCTCCTCAACGGCCGCACCTTCGCCTCCACGATCCACTGAGTTCCGCGGCACAGTAGTCTGGGCGCCACGGCATTCTCGTCGTAGAGTGCCGGTTGGATGGCGGATGTACGCAAAGTGCCGGTTCCAAAAGAGCATGCAGCCGACGCCGGCCTGAGGCTGGTCGCCGGGGAACGCACGCACCTCGAGCGCCTGCGCCTTGCGCTCGACCACGCGCCCGATATGCTCTTCGTCATCGACCACGCGGAGATGCGTTTTGTCGATGTCAACCAGACCGCCTGCGACCTTCTCGGCTATACGCGCAGCGAGCTGCTCGCGAAGTCGCCGCAGGACATCCTGCCGCACACGCGCGCCGAGCTGGAACAGGCCTATGCGGCGCTCATCGGCGATCCATCCCGCTCCAGCGGCCTGACCAGCCACTACCGTTGCAAGGATGGCTCCCGGGTGCCGTTCGAATCGAAGCGGCGCGCCGTGCGCGGCGCCGACGGTCGCTGGCTCATCGTCGTCGCCTCGCGCGACATCCGGCCCATGCTGGCCGCCACCGAGGCGTTGCGCGAGAGCGAAGCGGCCCTGAGGCGCGGGCAGGCGATGGCGAGGCTCGCCCATGCCGTCACGGATCAGGACGGCGCGCTGTTGCGCGCATCGGACAATCTCGCGCATTTGCTCGGCATGGATCCGCAGCGCCTGCCGCGCACCGGGCGCGAATGGTACGGGCTCGTGCACCCCGACGACCACGCTCATTTCCGCGAGGCCGCCATCACCGCCGCGCGCAGCGCCGCGCATGCGGAGATCAAGTACCGGTTACGCTGCGGCGATGGCACCTGGATGCATGTGCGGCACCTGATCGAGCCGCTCGAGCCGCTTGCCGCGGACGGCGGCAGACAGTGGTTCAACACGCTGCAGGACATCACCGAGCAGGTTCGCGCCGAAGAGCGCATCGCGCGGCTCACGCGTGTGTATGCGGTGCTGAGCGGTATCAACGGCCTTATCGTGCGTGCCACGAGCCGCGACGAGCTGTTCGAGGCCGCCTGCCGCGTCGCGGTCGAGCAGGGCGGCTTCTGCATGGCCTGGATCGGCCTCGTCGACCGCGACGCCGGGCTCGTCAGGCCGATGGCCTCGGCCGGCGCGGTGGGTGATTTCTTCGCCACGGCGCCGCTTGCGATCCTGGAAACGCGGCCGGGCGGCTACGGACTCGCCGGCCGCGCGGTGCGCGAGCGCAAGCCGATCGTCTCGAACGACGTGCACGGCGACAGCCAGCGCCTCATGAAGGCGGAGCTCGCGGCGCGCGGCATCGATTCGGTCGCCATCGTGCCGTTGATCAGGGGCGAAGAGGTGGTCGGCATCCTCGCGCTTTACGCCGCCGAAATCGGCTTCTTCGACGAGGAGGAGCTGCGCCTGCTGGTCGAGCTGGCGGGCGACATCGCGTTCGGCCTGGAGCACATCGAGAAATCGGAGAAGCTCGACTATCTCGCCTACTACGACGTGCTCACCGGCTTGGCGAACCGGACCCTCTTCCTCGAGCGCACGGAGCAGCAGGTCGCCGCGGCGCGCAGCAGCTACCGGAAGCTCGCCATCTTCCTCATGGATATCGAGCGCTTCAAGCCGATCAACGACGCGCTCGGCCGCCAGGCCGGCGATGCGCTGCTCACGCAGATCGCCGAGCGCATGCGCCAGACCGGCGTCGACCCGGCGCGCTTCGGCAAGCCGGCGGCCGACCAGTTCGCCGTCCTCGGCCTCGACGTGAAGAGCGAGGAAGCGCTCGCGCGGATGGTGGAAAGCCGCCTGAAAGAGCTCTTCGAGCGGCCGTTCCGCATCGCCGGACAGGAGCTGCGCGTCTCGGTGCGCGTCGGCATCGCCGTGTTTCCCAACGACGGCGGGGATGCAGAGACGCTGTTTCGCAACGCCGAGGCCGCGCTGAAGAAGGCGAAGGCGGGCGGCGAGCGGTATCTCTTCCATACCGCCGAGCTCACCGGCCAGGTCGCCGAGCGCCTTTCGCTCGAGAACAAGCTGCGCCAGGCGCTCGAGCGCGAGGAGTTCGTGCTCCATTACCAGCCGAAGATCGACCTCGAAACGCGCCGCATCGCCGGCGTCGAGGCGCTCATCCGATGGCAGAGCCCCGAGCTCGGCCTGGTCGCGCCGGGGCGCTTCATTCCGGTGCTGGAAGAGACCGGCCTCATCCAGCCGGTCGGCCATTGGGCGCTGCTGCGCGCCTCGAGCGACTACCGCGCGTGGGTGAGCCAGGGCCTGAGCGCGCCACGCATCGCGGTCAACGTCTCGCCGCTGCAGCTGCGCCAGCGCGACTTCGTCCAGCGCATCGACGAGGCGACCGCCGGCAACGGCCGCCGCGCCGGCATCGACCTCGAGATCACCGAGAGCCTGATGATGGCCAACGTGGCCGACAACATCGACAAGCTGAATGCCGTGCGGCGCCTGGGCATCAACATCGCCATCGACGACTTCGGCACCGGCTACTCCTCGCTCGGCTACCTGGCGCGGCTGCCCGTGCAGTCGCTCAAGATCGACCGCTCCTTCATCGAGACCATGCATTTCGATTCGAGCGCGATGACGCTCGTCTCGACCATCATCTCGCTCGCGCATTCCATGCGCCTGAAGGTCATCGCGGAAGGCGTGGAAACCGAGGATCAGGCGAAATACCTGCGCCTCCTGCGCTGCGACGAGATGCAGGGCTACCTGATCAGCCGGCCGCTCGCGCCTGCGGCATTGGTGGATTTCCTGCGGCGCGACGCTACCGGCGAAGCTGGCGCTTCACCATCGGGATGAGGTCCCTCGCCATCAGCGCCTTGGCGAGCACCGGGTAGCCGAGCGTCTTGACCACCAGTTCGTGGTCTTCCTCCAGGGCTGTCAGGTAGATCACCGGAATCTGCGCCGTGCGCTCCTCGGCGCGCAGCGTGGCGACGAACGCGTCGCCGCTCATCTTCGGCATGTTGATGTCGGCGATGATGAGATCGGCCGCGCCTTCGGCAAGCGCTGCCGCGGCGCTCTTCGCGTCCTCGGCATCGATCACCTCGTAGCCCGCGTGATCGAGCTGCCGGCGCACCCGGGCGCGCACGTCCGGATCGTCGTCCACCACGAGAATTCGTCTCACGTTCGCAGCCTATCTTCCTGAATCAAGGGCAGCTTGACGTACGTCAACGGCTCGATGACGCGGCGCGGTAGCGTGGCGATGTTCCTTCCTCGCCACGACCCGCAGAGGCCGCGCCATGGAAATCTCCACGCAGTTCATCGAGAACCGTACGTTCGACGAGATCAAGGTCGGCGATAGCGCGAGCCTGCAGCGCACGCTCGGCGCAAAGGACATCCAGCTCTTCGCCGTCATGTCCGGCGACGTCAACCCGGCGCACATGGATCCGGAGTACGCCGCGAGCAGCATGTTCCACGAGGTGATCGCCCACGGCATGTGGGGCGGCGCGCTGATCTCCACGGTATTGGGCACCATCTACCCGGGACCGGGCACCGTGTATATCGACCAGACGCTGCACTTCTCGCGGCCGGTCACGATCGGCGACACGGTGACCGTCACCGTCACCGTGAAGGAGAAGTTCGAGCGCACGCGCCACGTGATCCTCGATTGCGTCTGCGTGAACCAGGAAGGCCGCACCGTGATTCGCGGCACGGCCGAAGTGCTGGCGCCGGCCGAGAAGGTGAAGCGCCGGCGCGCCCGCCTGCCGGAAGTGCGGCTGCACGATCCGGGCGCGCGCTACCGGCGTCTCATCGAGCTCACCAAAGGCCGCGGTGCCATCAGCATGGGCGTGGTGCATCCGTGCGACCGCCAGTCGCTGGGCGGCGCGCTTTCCGCAGCCGAAGCGGGCCTCATCAAGCCGCTCCTCATCGGGCCCGGCGCCAAGATGCTCGCCGCGGCCGAGGAGCTCGGCGTCGACATCGCCCCCTACGAGCGCCTCGAGACCGAGCACAGCCAGGAGGCGGCGGCGCGCGGCGTGCAGCTGGTGCGCGAGGGCAAGCTGGAGGCGCTGATGAAGG
>DATDCR010000085.1:0-3440 GCA_036524215.1 Burkholderiales bacterium | reverse complement strand
GCATCGACCACGTCTCGATGCGCCGGCAGCTCGTCGATGCGCGCTACCTCGCGCGCGACAAATCCGGCGCGAGATACCGCTTGCTAAGGAGCCCGGACGATGCGCGCGTCGACCCGATGCAGGTCCTCGGCGACATCCGGGAGGAGCGCGCGGCGCGTAAGAAGCACCATTTAGGCGAGGCGCGCCAGGCATGAGGGCGCTATTCGCACTGGCTCTCTCCATCGGCCTCGCTGCAGCGCAGGCCGCCGACATCAAGGTGCTGAGCGGCAACGGCGCCCGCGCGGCGATCGCGGAGCTCGGCGCGCGCTACGAGCGCGAGAGCGGCCATAGGGTGACGATCGATTTCGCCGTCAATCCGGAAGTGAGAAAGAGGATCCAGGGCGGCGAAGCGTTCGACGTCGCGATCCTCAACCCGCCGGTGCTGGATGCCCTGATCAAGGAGGGGAAAGTCCGCGCCGATACGCGCACGGTCATCGGCCGCGCCGGCATCGGCGTCGCGGTGCGCGAAGGCGCGCCGAAGCCCGATATCTCGACCGTGCCCGCGTTCAAGCAGGCGCTGCTCAGCGCGAAATCGGTCGCCTATCCGGGCGAGGGCGCGAGCGGCAAGTACTTCGTCAGCGTGGTCGAGCGCCTCGGCATCCGGGACGAGATGAAGCCGAAGATGCGGCCCATGCCGGCCGAGTACAACGTGGAAGTCGTGGCGACCGGCGAGGTGGACATGGTGGTCGTCGTCGCCTCGCGCATCGCCGGCGTGCGCGGCGTGCAGCTGGTGGGCGGCATTCCGCAGGAGCTGCAGACGTGGATCGGCTTCACGGCCGGCGTCGCGAGCGGGGCGAAGGAGACGGAAGCGGCGCGCGCGATGCTTCGCTCCTTCACCACGCCGGCCGCCGCTGAAGTCCTGCGTGCTGCCGGGGTGCAACCTTTTGTGGAATGACGAGCGACTATTCTGAAATCGAGCCCAGGCGCGAGGAAGTCGACGCGCTCGCAGGCCCCACGCTTCTCGAATTCGGCAGCCCCTGGTGCGGCTGGTGCCGCCGCGCGCAGCCGCTCATCGCCGAATCCCTGGCCGAGCACCCGCGCGTGCGCCACCTCAAGATCGCCGACGCCAGCGGCCGCCGCCTCGGCCGCTCGTTCCAGGTGAAGCTCTGGCCGACGCTCGTCTTCCTGCGCGACGGCAAGGAGACGGCGCGTCTCGTGCGCCCTGCCGACGCAGCAGACATTCGCGGCGCGTTGAGCGCGATCGACACCTAGGCCATGTCCGAGCGCTCCGAGCAGCGTCGAGGCGAAGAAGAATGGCGCAATGCGCCGGCCGACTCGCCCCCGCCCCGGTCCCGGCCCAAGGCGCTGATCATCGCCATCATCGTGGTCGCCCTTCTGGCCCTCGCCTGGTGGGTGCTGAAGCGAGGATTCTGAGCAGTTTCGCACCCCGCCTGAGGGCCGCGGGAACTACGGCGACGCGCTGCTAGTCACGCCATATTGTTTGAGTAGAATCCGCCGCTCCGCGACAGCGGCGTCGTGAACCCGTAGTGAAAGCTGTCGCGCTATGACGTCATGCAGCCCGGAACCCGCTATCAGCTCGAGGTGAACCCGAAGCTCCCCAAGCGCCTTGCGCGCATGGAGGAGCTGGCGGGCAATCTTTGGTACAGCTGGGACCGCGCCTCGCGCGGCATCTTCGCGCGCCTCAACCCGGCGCTGTGGGACGAAGTCGGCCACAACCCGAAGGCGATGCTGAAGCGCGTCGACGAGCAGCGGCTGATCGACGCCGCGTCGGACCCGGCGTTCCTCGACAGCCTGACGCGCGTCCTCGCCGCCTTCGACGCCTATCATGCCGAGCCGCCTTTCCGGCAGAACGGCGGCGGCTTCAAGCCCGACGACCTGGTGGCGTACTTCTGCGCCGAGTTCGGCGTGCACGAGAGCCTGCCGCTCTACTCCGGCGGTCTGGGCATCCTGGCCGGCGACCATTGCAAGGCGGCGAGCGATTTCAAGCTGCCTTTCGTGGCCGTGGGCCTGCTCTACCGGCAGGGCTACTTCGTGCAGACCATCGACGCCGAAGGCAAGCAGCGCGCCGAGTACCACGATTCCGAGTTCAACGACCTGCCGATCGAGCCGGTGCGCAAGAACGACGCCGATCTCGTCTTCGAGCTCGCCTTCCCGGGACGCAAGCTCTTCGTGAAGGTCTGGCAGGCTCGAATCGGCCACGTGCGCCTCTTCATGCTCGACACCGACCTGCCCGAGAACAGCGAGCGCGATCGCGCCATCGCCCACCGGCTCTATGGCGGCGATCGCACCACGCGCCTCGAGCAGGAGCTCGTCCTCGGCGTGGGCGGCGCGCGGGCGCTCGAGGCGATGGGCCTCAAGCCGACCGTCTGGCACATCAACGAGGGCCACGCCGCCTTCCTCATCCTCGAGCGGATGCGCGGACTGGTGGCGAGCGGCATGCCGCTCGAGACGGCGCTCGAGGCCGTGGCGGCGAACACCGTCTTCACCACCCACACGCCGGTGCCGGCCGGGCACGACCAGTTCAACGACGCGACGGTCACGCCCTACCTGAAGTCGTGCTTCGGCGAGCTGAACCTGATGCCGCTCGCCCGCCCGCCGTCGGGCGGCGACTTCAACATGACCGCGCTCGCCATACGCGGCGCACGCTATGTCAACGGCGTCTCGCGCATCCACGGCGGCGTGTCGCAGCGCCTGCTGAAGGATTTCTGGCCGCAGGTCACGCCGGAAGAAAATCCGGTCGGCTACGTCACGAACGGCGTGCACGTGGCGACCTTCCTCGCGCCGGAGTGGAGCGAGGTGCTCGACCGCTTCCTCGGCGTGGGCTGGATGCACCGGCTCGGCCATCCCGGCATCTGGGAGAAGATCCGCGACATCCCGGACCACATCTACTGGAGCGTGCGGCAGGACATCAAGGCGCGCATGCTCCACATGCTGCGGCACAAGCTCGCGCTGCAGCACCTGCGCAACCACGGCAGCGAGTCGCACCTCGAGCGCATGCTGCGCTACTGCGACCCGACCAAGCCGAACGTCCTGACGATCGGCTTCGGCCGGCGCTTCGCCACCTACAAGCGCGCGACCCTCCTCTTCAACGACCTCGACAACTTCCGCCGCATCGTCGGCGACAAGGATCGCCCGGTCGTGTTCCTCTTCGCCGGCAAGGCGCATCCGGCCGACGAGCCGGGGCAGGAGCTGATCCGCACGCTGGTGCACATGTCGGGCCAGGAAGAGTTCCAGGGGCGCCTCCTCTTCATCGAAGGCTACGACCTGCACATTGCCCGGCGCCTCGTCTCCGGCGTCGACGTGTGGCTCAACAACCCGGTACATCCGCTGGAAGCGTCAGGCACCTCGGGCATGAAGGCCGGGATGAACGGCGTGGTCAACCTCTCGATCCTCGACGGATGGTGGGACGAGGGCTACGACGGCCAGAACGGCTGGGCGAT
>DATDCR010000084.1:0-20008 GCA_036524215.1 Burkholderiales bacterium | reverse complement strand
GGCTATGCGGTTATGGTTTGCAGCGAAGCTTCCTGCTTCAGCTGCGCGATGATCTTGTCCGCCACCACGCGCGCCGCGGCCTTGCGCTCATCCTCGGGAACATCTTCCATGAGGAAAACGTCGGTGTACTTCTTGTAGAAGGGCAGCGCGTCGATGTGGATGACCTTTTCCCCGCCGACCAGCTTCTTCAGCACGCGCCCATGGCACTTGAGGAAGCAGCCGTCGATCATCAGAAGCTTGTCGGCCGTCCTCACCCATTCCGCCATCGAGGAGTGCGGGACGTAGAACGCTTCGGCATGGCAAGTCCGCGCGAACCCGGCGACCTCCTGGGCGACGAGATTCGCCGCCAATCGCGCGATCTCGCCTCGGATGCACGGTCCCTCGCACGACAGCACGGGAACCGTTTTCTTCGCCATCTGCTCCTTGGCGTAGCGTTCGCCGACCGGGCAGAAGCCTTTGACCTCCTGCACCTCGACGGAAAAATCCGGTGTATAGCCGTTCATGACGATCTCCGCAGGTTGTCTTGTCCGGTGCTTTAGACGAGACCACCGCGGAAAAGGATACGGCTGGGGCGAAACTTGATCGGGACGGGCTTGCGCTCGCAAGCCCGAGTGCTAGGTGTGGTGGGCCGGATCCGAGGTGGCGACGGGCCCTGCCTGCTGGGGAGCGGGTGCCGGGGCCGAGGCACCGCGGCGGTAGATCACGTAGTACACCAGCGCGACGAGCACGCTGCCGCCGACGATGTTGCCGAGAATCACGGGAACGAGGTTGCCGAAGAGGCCGGCGAAGCCGATGGCGTCCGTGCCGGGCGGCGCGACGTCGGCCGCCGACTTGAGCATCATGCCCAGGGGAAGGAAGTACATGTTGGCAATGGAGTGCTCGAAGCCGGCGGCGACGAAGGCTGAGATCGGGAAGAGGATCGCCACCACCTTGTCGGTGACGCTGCGCCCGGCGAGCGTCATCCACACGGCCATGCAGACGAGGATGTTGCAGAGCACGCCCTTGAAGAAGGCGCTGATCGGAGAAAGCGATGATTTCGCGGCCGCGATCTGCAGGTAGGTCTTGCCGATCGCGCCGCCGTTCATGTCCGTATGGCCCGAGAGGAAGACGATCACCGCCAGGCCCACGGCGCCGACGAAGTTCGCGGCGCAGACGATGGCCCAGTTGCGCAGCACCTCGGCGGTCGACACCTTGCCGTCGGCCCACGCCATGGCAAGCAGGTTGTTGCCGGTGAAGAGCTCGGCGCCGGCGACCACGACGAGGATCAGGCCGAGCGAGAACACGAGGCCGCCGAGCACGCGCGCAGCGGCAAAGCCGAGCGTCGTGTCGCTCACCACGATCGTATAGAAGAGGGAGCCGAGGCCGATGAAGCCGCCGGCCAGCAGCCCCAGCATCGCGGTCTGCAGGAACGGCAGGCGGGCCTTGGTGACGCCGACGTTGTGAACGCGCTCGGCGATCTGGGCCGGCGCGTACGCGTCGAACTCGAGCCTGCGGTCCATTTGCCCGCATCATCCCGCGCCGTCGGAAAAGGTGCTTGACGCGGGTCAAACAGGCCACACTTGGGGTCCGTCGAGATCCTCGTGTGCTGCTTCACCCGCGGCTGACCGCGAGCCTGGGTCTCCTGGAAACCGGCACCGACGCACGCAGGACGAACTCCGCGATAGGCTCCACGTCATCCAGTCCGAACTGCGGCAACGTCGTCTTCACTGGCTCGTCGGTCGCTATCGCGACAATGTAGGGATCGTTCGTAAAGAGCATCCCTTTGTCCTCCGCGGCGCGCCGCCGCACTTCGAGTTTCGGGATCGGTTCACGCTTGAATCCTTCGACGATCACCAAGTCGCAAGGCGAAAGCCTTGCGACCAGCTCGCTGAGCGACGGCTCGGGCGCGCCGCGCAACTCGCCCATCAGCGCCCAGCGCTTGCTAGACGTCACCAGCACTTCGCCGCAGCCCGCCTGGCGATGGCGGTAGGAGTCCTTGCCCGGCGTATCGACGTCGAACGCGTGATGAGCGTGCTTGATCACAGAGACGCGGAAGCCGCGATACCCGAGTAGCGGAATCAGTTTCTCGATTAACGTCGTCTTGCCGCTGCCCGAGAAGCCAGCAAATCCGAAGATCCTCATCATCATCTTCCGTGTGTCGTTCCCGCCCGAAGGATGAACGACGGCGCCCGGCGCTTATTTGTCATGGATCAACGAGCGCGGACTGGGCTTCATTACGATTCTGCGGACACACCCGCAACCCGAATCCTGCGCAAGGAGAGCCCCTTCATGAAATTGACTCGCCGGGAATTTATCAAGGCTTCAGCCGCGACGAGCGGAATGTTGGCCTACGGCCTGCCGGCTGCCAAACCCGCCAGCGGCGCGCTGGTCGTGCGAACCGCGAAGCCCGCGGCCCCGGGAGACGGCGAATGGGTATCCACCGCCTGCCAGGGCTGCACGCAGTGGTGCGCGGTGCAGATCTTCGTGCAGGACGGAAGAGCGGTGCGCGTGCGCGGCAATCCGCTGAGCAAGACGAATCACGGCTACGTCTGTCCGCGCGGGCACCTCATCCCGCAGCAGACCTACGATCCGGATCGCATCAAGAGCCCGATGAAGCGTACCAATCCTGCCAAGGGGCGGGGCATCGATCCGAAGTTCGTCCCCGTCAGCTGGGACGAGGCGCTCGACCTTGTCGCCGACAAGATGATCGAGCTGCGCAAGAACAACGAGCCGCACAAGCTCACCTACCTGCGCGGCCGCTACTCTTCCACCTCGACCGACATCCTTTACGGCGCGTTCACGAAGATCTATGGCACACCGAACGCGTATTCGCACAGCGCGATCTGCGCCGAGGCGGAAAAGATGGGTTCGGGCCTTACGCAAGGCTACTTTGGCTACCGCGATTACGACCTGCCCAACACGCAATGCCTCGTCGCCTGGGGCACGGATCCTCTCGCGTCCAACCGGCAGGTGCCGAACACGATCCATCGATTCGGCGAGATTCTCGAGCGCGGCACGGTGATCGCCGTCGATCCGCGCATGTCCAACGTCGCCGCCAAGGCGCACGAGTGGCTGCCGGTCAAGCCAGGCACCGACGGCGCCCTCGCCGGCGCAATCGCGCATGTGCTCCTGACGGAAGGCCTCTGGAACAAGGAGTTTGTCGGCGACTTCAAGGACGCCAAGAACCGCTTTGTCGCTGGCCAGGCCGTGGACGAGGCGACCTTCGAGGAGAAGCAAACCTACGGTCTCGTCAAATGGTGGAACCTGGAGCTCAGGATCCGCACGCCGGAATCGGTGGAGAAGGAAACGCTCATCCCCGCCGCCCAGATCCGGCGCGTCGCGCGCGCCATGGGCAAGGCCGCGCCGAAGGTTGCCGTATGGATGGGACCCGGCGTGGCCATGACGCCGCGGGGCACGTATAGCGCCATGGCGGTCTACGCGCTGAACGGCCTCGTAGGGTCGATCGACGCCGAAGGCGGCACCTGGCAAGGCTCCAGCGTATCGGTCGGCAAGTTCCCCAGCTTCGATAGCTATGTCGACGATGTCGCGAAGGCCGGCAGCAAGCAGAAGAAGCTGGACGGGCGCGGCGACAAGGACATGCCGGCCATGATGAACGCGCAGCCGGGCAGCGGCGTAGTGACCAACAACGTTGCGAACGGCATGCTGAAGAACCCGGGAGCGGTGAAGGTGCTGCTCGCCTCCTGGAACAACTTCGTGTTCTCGTGCACCGATCCGAAGCGCTGGGAACAGGCGCTCGCCCAGGTGCCCTTCTTCGTGCACATGGTCCCGAACGCATCCGAGATGACGCAGTTCGCGGACGTGGTGCTGCCCTCGACCTTCAACTCGAGCGAGGGCATGTCCGTCATCACCAACATGGGCAATGGATACGGCTACGCGACGATCCAGCAACCCACCGCGAAGCGGATTTGGGACGTGAAACAGGAAGAGACCGAGGTGGTGTGGCTGCTCGCCGCCAAGCTGAAGGCGAAAGGCTTTCCGAACGCCTTCGACTATCTGTCGAAGGAATTCAAGGATCCGGAGACTGGCGCGACGCCGGCCGATGAGCTGCAGTTCAGCGAGATCGCGGCCAAGATCAGCAGCGCGCCGCTGTGGGCGAAGGGCGGCAGCTGGGCGGATTTCCGCAAGAAAGGCATGGTCGTCGGGCCGAAATATGCCCTCAAGAAGAACTGGGGCAAGTTCGCCACGGCGACGAAGAAGTTCGAGTTCTACAGCGAGACGGCGAAGAAAGGGCTTTACGCGCACGCCGACAAGCACCACAGCACGGTGGACGACGTGCTGGCCGCCTCCGGCTACACCGCACGCGGCGAGCTCGCCTTCGTGCCGCACTACGAGCCGCCGAAGCGCCACGGCAGCTTCGAGGATTACCCGCTCACGTTCATCGACTATAAATCGCGGCTCAACCGCGAAGGGCGTTCGCAGAACCTGCCCTGGTATCACGAGTTCAAGAAGGTCGATCCGGGGGACGTGTCGTGGAACGACGTGCTGAAGATGAATCCCGCGGACGGCAAGAAGCTCGGCCTGAAGTCGGGCGACAACGTGCGCGTCACTTCGCCGGCCGGTGCCATGGTCGTCAAGCTGCGCCTGTGGGAAGGCGTGCGCCCCGGCACGGTGACCAAGTCTTATGGCCAGGGCCACTGGGCATACGGGCGCGTAGCGGCCAAGGACTACGGCAAGGCGCTGCCCAATGGCGGCAACAACAACGAGATCCTCGTCGACGATTACGACCGCCTCAGCGGCTCGACCGCGCGCAACGGCGGCTTTGTCGGCGTTCGGGTCGAAAGAGTTTGATGGCAACCGGGAGCTGAGGAGAACAAGATGCCGAGATTCGGAATGGTCATCGATCTGCAGCGCTGCGTCGGTTGCGGCACCTGCGCGCTCGCCTGCAAGGCGGAGCACAACACTCGCGTCCGCGGCAACGGCCAGAGCTACAACTACGCCGACTTCCTGATGGTGAGCGAAGGGACGTTCCCCAACGCCAGGCAGGTTGTGATGCCGGTGCTGTGCAACCACTGCAGCGACGCGCCCTGCGTGAAGGCTTGCCCGGTCGAGCCGAAGGCGATGTTCAAGACGCCCGAGGGCATCACCATGCACGATCCGCAGCTCTGCATCGGCTGCCGCCAGTGCCAGCAGGCCTGCCCGTACAGCAACATGGAGCTGGGCGAAGCGAGCCTGCGCGGCGAGCAATACAGCGTGATCAGCTTCAACCCGCATGGCGACGAGACGCAGCCGCAATGGGCCGACAAGATCGCCATCATCCCCGGCGCCACGGCGTCCGGCGCGGAGACCGCGCAGAAGGCCGGCGCGCGCGTGCCGGCGATGAACCAGTACGTCGCAGGCGACGCTCAGCCGCTGCGCAAGGATGGCGTCGTGGAGAAGTGCACGCTCTGCTATCACCGTGTGAGCAAGGGTCAGCAGCCGGCGTGCGTGGAAGCTTGCCCGGCCAAGGCGCGCCTCTTCGGCGACCAGGACGATCCGGGTTCGGAGATCGCCAAAGTGCTGAAGGCGAAGAAGGTCTTCCGGCTGAAGGAGAACCGCGGGACCAAGCCCAACGTCTACTACGTCGGGAAGTACAGCGCGCGAGCCTAGGAGGATGCTGCAGGACGGCCAGGCGGCACTCGCGCAGCGGATTGCCCGCGCCGACCTGTGCCGCTTTCTCGCTGCCTGCTACTACGAGCCGGGACGGGAATTCGTTGAAGAGAAGCTCTTCGACTCGCTCGTCGCTGTGGCAGAGCTGGTCGATGCCGAACTCGCGGACAGCGCGCGCAGGCTAGGCGAGACATTTCAGGCCGAGACGCTGGAGAACCTTCTCGTCGATTACACCCGGCTCTTTCTCGCCGCGCCGCAGGCCCTGGCGCAGCCCTACGAATCGGCATGGACGGGCGAGAGCAGCGAGTGGGCGCAAGTCCTGACCCTCTATAGGGAAGCCGGGTTCGACCTGGATGGTGGCTTTCGCGATCGACCCGACCACATCGCCGTCGAGCTCGAGCTCCTTTACCGCCTGCTGCACGACGATGCGGCGCCAGAGCTGCGCATCCGTCTGCTCAGGAAGCATCTTGCACGATGGGCAACACCGTTCGCGCAGGCTGTCGAGGCCGGCGCCCGCACGGCTTTCTACCGGCAACTGGGCCAGCTGACCCGGCGGGTCGTCGCTTTCGAGTCGGATCGCGTGTAAGCGCCCTAGCCGGGCGTGCCCGCCCAGCGCTTGACGGCGGCAAGGATGCGCTCGTCGCTGAAGCCGAGCCCCGCGAGCACCGGCGCGCGCTCGAAGATCTCGCCGTAGCGGCGGATCAGCCCGCCTTCGAGCTCGCAGCAGCAGACGCCGCGGAAACCGGCGGTGCGGCCGCGGCTGCCGGGGATCTTCGACACATAGGAGAAATCGTAGGACGCATAGCCGATGCTGCCGTCGCAGGCCGGCCGCGACAGCGTCCAGCTGAAGTCGCGCGCATCGCGGTGGAAGAGCTCGCGCACCATGCGGGCAATCTCGGCGCGACCGGCGAACTCGCCGTAGAAGCCGTCGTGGTAGACCCCGTCCGGCGTGAAGCAGCCCGCGACCGTTTCGCCGTCGCCGGCGCACACCGCGTCGGTCATGCGCTGGAGCAGCGTTCGAAAGGCGTCCGTGTCCATCAGCGCGCGAGATAGCCTGAATCGACGGGAAGCGTGATGCCGGTGATGCAGCGCGCCGCCGGGCTGCACAGGTAGACGATCGCCGCTGCGATCTCTTCGGGATCCGGCAGGCGCCCGAGCGGCGTATGGCTCATCACGCGCTCGAGGACTTCGGGATTGGAGAAGATGGCGGTGGTGAAATCGGTGCGCACGAAGGTCGGTGCGACCGCGTTGACGCGGATGTTGTCGGCCGCCCATTCCAGCGCGAGCGCGCGCGTCAGGTTGACGACCGCGCCTTTGGTCGCCTGGTACGACGCATTCGGGAAAATGCCGCCGGAGAAGCCCATGATCGAGGCGAGATTGACGATCGAGCCGCCGCCGCGCTTCTTCATGTGAGGCGCCGCGGTGCGCGAGCAGAGGAACACCGCCGTGAGGTTGAGATCGACCACCTCCTGCCACTCCTCGCGCTTGAGCTCGGTCGCCGGCCGGCGCGTCGCGCGCCCGGCGTTGTTCACCAGGATATCGATGCCGCCGTCGCGCTTCGCCACCTCGTCGAAGGCCACGATCACGGCGCTCTCGTCCGTGACGTCGCAGCCGTTCTTGATGTCGAGCACCGTGACGTTGGCGCCGTGCTGCTCGAGCAGGCGCGCCGTCGCCGCGCCGATGCCGGCGGCGCCGCCGGTGACGATGGCGACCTTGCCCTTCACGTCGAGGAGGTCCACGGCTGATCCTTACGCTCGCGGGCATTGTAATCAGCCCGCGCCGCTCCCCGCAGCGCTGGCCTACCGGCGCCGGCGCTCCGAGTAGTCGGCCCAGAGGCCGACCGCGGCAACGACGAACGGCAGGATGAGCAGGAAGAGGAACGAGCGGTCCAGCTGTCCTACCCACTGCGCCCACAGGGCGAGGTCGAAGAACTCGGACACCTCGCCGCGGATGCCGCGGAAGCAGGCGATAACCACCAGGGTCGGCGCCAATGCCGCAGCAAAGAGGCCGAGCGCGCTGATCGACTGGTCCTCGAAGTGGTCCTTCAGGATCGCGAAGCCGGCCGGATTCGGCGCGTTCGCGATGACCGTCAATCCGCCGCCGGCCACGGCCCCTGCCACCAGCGAGTACTTGTAGTCGTCGGAAACGCCTTCCACGAGGGAGCCGAGATACGTGAGCGCGGCGTTGTCCGTGACGGCCGTGAGCGCCGCCGCACCATAGAAAAGCGTGCTCTCGTTCAGGCGGGAGAGCACGTCCTGCAGCCACCACTGCTGCTGGCCGCCCAGCACGACGAGCCCGGCGAGGAAGAAAGCGACCATCAGCCCTTCCCTCAGCATCAGGCGGTCGTGATGCTGCCGGTAGGCTTCCGCCAGCCCCAGGAAGGCGAGGAAAAGGCCCATGAACACTTCCGGGTGCTCGTTGGTGAGCACGACCGCGGCGAGAAGCAGCAGGTTCAGGAGAACGAGCAGTGCGGGAACGCGCTCGCCGGCCGTGCGATTGGTATCGGCGGCGCGCGCTGCGATCTCGCGGCGGAAGAGCAGCGTGACGGCAAGCGAGTTGACCAGAACGGCAAGCACGGCCTTCGCACCGAACATGGACAGCATGAAGCCGGTCGTCCATTCCCACTTGGCCGCCACCATCAGGACCGGCGGCGCTGCGAAATGGGTCAGCGTGCCGCCGACCGACACGTTGACGAAGAGCACGCCCAGCGTGGCGTACTTGAGGCGGGTGGAAACCCCCGCGGCGAAGACGCGGTCGCGCAACATCAACGCGGCCAGCGTCATGGCGGCCGGTTCGGTGATGAACGAGCCGAGCAGCGGCACGAGGGCGAGGCTGACGAAGTAGCCGGCCGTGGCGCGCTGAACGGGAAGCAGCGCCGCGACGCCTGCCACCATGTCGCGCGCGAGCTGCATCACGGGTCGGCTGGCCGCGATCACCATGATGACGAAGACGAACATCGGCTCGGTGAAATGCAGGCCGTCCAGATAGGACGTCGAGCTGGTCCAGCCGTAGGCGAGCGCGATGAAGAGCACGAGGACGAAGGCCCAAAGGCCGAACACCGTCTCCACCTCGCCGAGCAGGTGCCACATGCCGGCATGCGCGGTACGCGTATGGGCGAGGTGCTCGAAATAGCGGGTGGAGAACGTGTGCAGCACCGCGAGCGCGAACAGCGCGGCGCCGGTCACCTCGAGCAAGCCGATATTGGAGGGCATGGCGCGAGCCTACGAGCGCGCGCGCGAGGCCGCCAGTCGCAAGAGCGCGTACGCGGAAACACGTACTTGATACCGGTGGCGCAACGCCGCAACATGCTCGCGGCGATGAAGGCTCTCTGGTACCTGCGCGATGCGGCCGTGTTCGCGCCCTGCTACGTGCTGCTCGACTGGGTCAGCTACATCGATCCGCTCGGCCCGTTCAACATCACGCCGTGGAACCCGCAGCCCGCGCTTGCCATCGCGTGGATGCTGCTCGGCGGCCTGATCCATGCACCGGCTGTCTTTGCCACCATCCTTCTCGCCGACGCCCTGATCCGCAGCCTGCCCGGCGGCTTCGCGGTAACCGTGCTCTCCGCGCTGGTGCTGGCATGCGGGTATGCGTTCATCGCGTGGGCACTGGGCAGGTTGCTGCGTCCGAAGCCCACGCTTCATACCCTGCGGCAGCTGACCGTCTTCATCGTCGTCGTGGTCCCGGGCACGGCGCTGATCGCGGCCGCCTTTGTCGGCCTGCTCCATCTCGCGGGCTATCTGGCGCCCGGCACGGCGCTGCCGGGCTGGCTGCGCTTCTGGGTCGGCGACGCGGTCGGCATCCTCGTCACCGCGCCCCTTCTGCTCGTCGTCGCGGACCGCGACCGGCGCCACCGCCTGCGCAAGGTGCTCCAGAAAGGCGAGACCTATCTGCAAATGCTGCTCGTGGCGGCGGCGCTGTGGATGATCTTTGCCGGGCTGCGCGGCGACCCGTCGCACCACGTCTACCTGCTTTTCCTGCCGCTCATCTGGATGGCGATTCGCAACGGGCTCGCCGGCGCCATCGTTGCCGTCGCGATGGTCCAGCTCGGCGTGGTGCTCGGCATTCACCACCATTCGCTGATGACCCTGCCGGTGGTCGAGCTGCAGGCGCTAGTCGCCGCTCTTACCCTCAGTGCGCTTTACCTCGGCGTCATGGTCGATGAGCGCGAGCGGGCGCATGAGGGCTTGCGGCAGTCGCTCGGCCTGGTGGCGGCCGGCGAGATGGCCGGCGCCATCGCGCACGAGGTCAACCAGCCTCTTACGGCGCTCATGAACTACGGGCAATCCGGTCAGGCGCTCATGCGTGCCGGGCGCAGCGCCGAGCTCGGCGGCGTGCTCGACAAGATGCTGAGCGAAGCGCAGCGCGCGGCCGAGGTGGTGCGCAGGCTGAGGGACTTCTTCCGCGGCGGCACCACCCGCCTGGAGCTGGTCGCCGTCGACGAATTGCTCGAGGCGGGTCGGCGCATCGGCGCGAGCATGAAGAACGCGGAGCGCGTCGCGATCAGCGTGCAAAGCGAGCGCGACCTGCCGAACATCCTGGTCGACCGGCTGCAGATGGAGGTCGTCCTGCGCAATCTCGTCGCCAATGCCGTCGAGGCCGTCACGGCGAATGCGGCCCAAGGCGAGGTGCGCCTGCGCGCCGAGCGCCAGGACGCGAAGCATGTGCGCATCGTGGTCACCGACAGCGGGCCCGGCATCGCGGCCGGCGAACGCGAGCGTATCTTCCAGCCGTTCATTTCCGGCAAGCCGACCGGCATGGGGCTCGGCCTGGCGGTGAGCCGGGCCATCGCCGAGGCGCACGGCGGAACGCTCGACAACCGCGCCGGCGAGCACGGCGAATTCCACCTCGTTCTGCCGGTCGAGGCTCATGGCTGAACGGCCCGCCCGCGCCGCCGTGGTCTACGTGATCGACGACGACGCGTCGATCCGCGATTCGCTCGCCTTGATGCTCGGCCTGGCCGGCTATTCCACCCGCCTGTTCGCCGACGCGGAGAGCTTCCTCGCGGCCTTCAATGACGAATGGACGGGCTGCGTCGTCGCCGACCTCAGGCTGCCGGGGATGAGCGGTACGGAGCTGCAGGCGCGCATCCGGGAGCGGGGCAACCCGATCCCGTTCGTCATCATCACCGCGCACGGCGATGTGCCGGCGGCGCGCGCCGCCTTTCGCGCCCAGGCGATCGACTTCATCGAGAAGCCCTTCGAAGAATCGCAGCTGCGCAACGCCATCGAAGCGGCGTTCGCGCTCGAAGAGCGGCGCGCGAGCGCGGCCGGGCAGCAGGCAGAGGTCAAGCAGAAGCTGGCGCGCCTGACTTCGCGCGAGCGCGAGGTCCTGCACGAGGCCGCGAAAGGGCGGCACGCCAAGGAGATCGCCGCCGCGCTCGGCATCAGCGTGCGCACCGTGGAGGTGCACAAGATGCGCATCATGGACAAGCTGCAAGTGCGCAACATCGGCGAGCTCGTGCGCTTTGCCCTGGCCGCGGACACGCCGCCCAGCCGCAAGCCGTAGGGACGAGCTATCCGGGCGGGCGGATCTTCGCGATGTCGTGCTCGCTGATGAGATCGACCGCGGCGAGGAAGACGTTGGTGGGCGGCCTCTCGTGACCCGCGAGCCATAGCGCGAGGTTGGTCGGCGTGACCTGCAGCGTGGTGGCGAGCATTTGATCGCCGCCGAGAATCTCGGCCGCTCGCCTCAGCGTTCGCGCATAGACAGTCGGCATCCACCCCTCTCCCTTGCACTTCTCGTTGCCGAACGCGCTCCTACGCGCTCGGGATGATCTTGGTCTCTGCGTAGCACTCGCACGAGGCAGCCCGCAGCCGCTGGCGGTCGAGGATGCGGACCCGGCCGCGCCGGTACGCGATGATGCCGGCGGCCTTCAGCTTTGCGGCGGCCTCGGAAACGCGCGGACGCGTCGTAGCCAGGATCGCGGACAGCGCTTCATGCGTGAGCTGCAGCTCGTCCTTGCCGGCGCGGTCCTGCGCGAAGAGCAGCCAGCGGGCGAGCCGTTGCGGGATCGAATGAAAGGCATTGCACGCGACCCAACGACTCGTCACGTGCAGGCGATAAGCGCTGTAGCCGAAGAGCGCCTTGCGGAAATTCTCGTGCTGGCGGCAAAGCTCGAGAAGCTCTTCGGCACTGAGCAGGTAGCCGCGCCCCGAAACCTGGATGGTCTTGCTCGCTTCGCTCACGCGGCTGCCAAGGATCAACGGCACGCCGACGAATCCGTCGCTGCCTACGGTCGCGGTTTCAGCCTTGTCTCCGGAGGCGAGCTCCACTGCCACGCAGCACATCGCCGTGGTCGGGAAAAAGACTTGCGTGATCGGCTGTCCCTGCCGCATGAGCAGCTTGCCGGCGGGCATTTCGACGAGCGACTTGTGGCACAGACGACGCGCGGATGCAGGCAAAGCATCCATGATCTTGTTTCCCGTCTCCCCTCCCATAGGTACCCCTGGCGCAGTATGCATTGGGAGTGAATGGAAGTTTGTACTGGGGAGGACAATCAAAACAGCAGGTTGAGCGAAGCATGCTAGTCAGCGACTGCGACAGCCGACCAAGACTCGCCTGCTTCCTTCGGGGCAAGGAAACGCCCGCGTCGGGCAGCAATCCGTGAAATCCTCCAAATTCGCTCGTCGATCGAGTGCTACAGGCGTGGAGCTTCGGCGCCGATTTCCACCAGCCGCGCACCGGGCTTCATGGACATCAAACGGAAAAGCTTGGCTCCTATGCTTCGCCCGGCAAAAGGAGACGACATGGAAGTCAGCATGGAATTCGGCAAGGTGGGCTTCACCGCAGTGTTCCTGAAGATGAAGCACGGCTACGTCGGCTACATCGAGGAAATGCCGATCGTGAACTCGCATGGCCGCACGATCACCGAGGCCCGCAAGACCCTGCGCGAGCTTGCGTCGCTGATCTTCGACGACGAGCGGCGCAAGTCGCACGAGCTCATGGCCGGCAAGGACTTCGTGCGCGAGGCGTTCTTTATCCCGCTTCGGGCTGCGTAGCCGCTTGCAGCGGCACGGTGCGCGCGCTCGGGAAGCGCGCGGTGAAGCGGCTTCCCTTGCCGGGCTCGCTCTCTACCTGGAGGAGCGCCTGGTGCCGTGCCAGCGCATGCTTGACGATGGCGAGGCCGAGGCCGGTGCCGCCGGTTTCACGCGAGCGGCTGCGGTCGACGCGGTAGAACCGCTCGGTCAGCCGCGGCAGGTGTTCGGGAGCGATGCCGAGACCGGTATCCTCGACCGTGAAGGAAGCGCCCTCCGGGCCTTCCCGCCATTCGAGCGTCACCTTCCCGCCCGCCGGTGTGTAGCGGATGGCGTTGGTCACGAGATTGGTGAACGCGCTCGTGAGCTCCGTCTCGGAGCCCACGAGATCGACGGCCGGCTTGGCGCTGACGGTGACCGAATGCTGGCCGCCGGAAAGCATCAGCGCGTCGGCACGCAGTCGCTCGAGAAGCGGCGCGATGCGCACGCGCTCGTCGGCCGGCGGGGGCGCCGATTCGAGCTGCGAGAGGGCGAGGAGATCCTCGATGATGCGCTGCATGCGCGCCGCCTGGTCCTGCATCATCGACAGGTAATCGCGCAGGCGCTGCGGGTCGAGCTTGAGCTCGCGCACCGTCTCGAGGAAGCCGACGAGAACGGTGAGCGGCGTGCGCAGCTCGTGCGAGACGTTGGCGACGAAGTCGCGGCGCATGGTCTCCACGCGTTCCGCCTGCGTGATGTCGCGCACAAGCACGAGCGTCTGCTCGTCGCCATAGGGGATGAGCTGCACGGAAAGCAGCGCTCCGGCCGGACCGGGGATCTGCACCGCCCCGCTGCGCTCGCGCTTCATGCGGCCCAGGTAATCGACGAAATCCGGCTCGCGCACGAGGTTGGCGATCGGCCGGCCGACGTCATCGCGCGGGTGCAGGCCGAGCATGCGCGCGGCATTGTCGTTGCTCCACTGGATCGAATGCCGCTCGTCCAGGAGCACCACGCCATCGGGCATGGCCTGGGCGGCGCGCCGGAAGTCGGCGAGCGCATCGCCGAGCTCCTTTTGCCGGCCGGCAGTCTGGCGCTCGTAGCGATGCAGTGCCGACAGCACCGTGTCCCAGCTGCCGCTGCCTTCAGGCACCTGGCCCGGCTTCGGATCCGCGACCCATCCAGCGAGGCGCGCGAGATGGCGGACGTGGTATCCGGCGAGAAAAGCGAGCCCGGCGGCGCATAGTGCCCAGCCCCACGCCGCGCCGCCGACCAGCCCCGCGAGCACGGCCAAGACCGCGATGACAAGGAGCGCAACGCCGGTGCTGCGGTAGATCTGGCTCACGCGGTATGCAGCCCGTATCCCGCGCCGCGCACCGTGTCGATCAGCCGGTCGTGGCCGGTCGGCGCAAGGGCCTTGCGCAGGCGGCGGATGTGTACGTCGACGGTGCGCTCTTCGACGTACACGTGGTCGCCCCAGACGAGATCGAGGAGCTGCGCGCGCGTATAGATGCGGCCTGGATGCGTGAGGAGGAACTGGAGCAACCGGAACTCCGATGGGGCGAGCGAGATGCGATGCTCGCCGGCCGTGACGCGATGCGTCGTCGGATCGAGACGCAGGCCTTCCACCTCGATGACATCGCTCGCGTGCTGCGGCGCACGCCGGCGCAGAACCGCGTTGATGCGCGCGGCCAGTTCTCGCGGCGAGAACGGCTTGGTCAGGTAATCGTCGGCGCCGGCGTCGAGCCCCGAGATCTTGTCCTGCTCCATGGCGCGCGCCGTGAGCATCAGGATCGGCAGGTCGCGCGTGCGTGCATCCGCGCGCAGCCGGCGTGCAAGCGAGATTCCTGATTCGCCCGGCAGCATCCAGTCGAGCACGACGACGTCGGGAAGCGCGGCGCGGATCGAAGCCTCTGCTTCCTCCGCGCTGGAGGCGCGCCGCACGCGATGGCCGGAATGCTCGAGATTGACGGCGACGAGCTCCTGGATCTGCGGCTCGTCCTCCACGACGAGAACGGTCGCGGTCATGGCGCGCTACGCCGGATTGCCGGTCTCCTCGCGCGCCGAGCTCGCCGTGTGACGAACGTCGGTTCCCTTGACGATGTAGATCACGTACTCCGCCATGTTCTTGGCATGGTCGCCCATCCGTTCGATCGCCTTTGCCACCCAGACGATCTCGAGCGCCGTGCTGATCGTGCGCGGGTCTTCCATCATGTAGGTGACGAGCTGGCGCAGCACGGAGCGGAACTCGCTGTCGATGGCCGCGTCCTCGCGGATCACGTCGGCCGCGGCGCTGACGTCGAGCCGGGCAAAGGCGTCGAGCGCCCGGCGCAGCATGCTCACCGCGACCTCTGCCGCGTGCCGCACGTCGACGCTGCGCAGGATCCGGGTGCCGCCTTCGCGCTCGTGGATGCTCTTCGCCATGCGCGCGATCTTCTGCGCCTCGTCGCCGATGCGCTCGAGATCGGTCACCGTCTTCGTGATGGCGAAAAGCAGCCGCAGGTCGTTGGCCGCCGGCTGCCGCTTGACGATGACGTGGCTGCAGTCACCGTCGAGGGCGACCTCCATGCCGTTCACACGATGGTCGGTGGCGATCACGTCGTCGAGGAGCGCGCGGTCGCCGGAGTTGAAGCCCTCGAGCGCGCGCCGGATCTGCGATTCCACCAGCCCGCCCATCTCGAGCACCCGCGAGCGGATCGACTCCAGCTCGGCATCGAATCGCTTGGAAAGATGCTCGGTCATCCGCAGTTCATCCCGATGGTCATTATGACAGCCTAGGAAATCCCCGTGACCGTTCGATGACAGCGGCGCCGAGGCGGTCATTAAACGGAAACAATGCCTGCCTAGGCTGCCCGTGTTCACCATAAAGGAGATTGGTTCCGATGCTCAGACGTCTGGTAGGCGGTGCCGCGTTGGCCGCGACCTTGGTTACACCGGCATTCGCCGATATCACCGGCGCGGGCGCCACGTTCCCGTATCCCATCTACGCGAAATGGGCCGATGCCTACAAGAAGGAAACCGGCGTAGGGATGAATTACCAGTCCATCGGCTCCGGCGGCGGCATCAAGCAGATCAGCGCGAAGACGGTCGATTTCGGGGCCTCCGACATGCCGCTCAAGCCCGAGGAACTGGACAAGGCGGGCCTGGTGCAGTTTCCGACCGTGATTGGCGGCGACGTGCCCTGTGTGAACATCAAGGGCATCGGGCCCGGCCAGCTGAAGCTGACGGGCGAGGCGCTGGCGGACATCTATCTCGGCAAGGTGAAGGCGTGGAACGATCCGGCGATCGCCGCGCTCAATCCCGGCGTGCCGCTGCCGAAGACGGCCATCACGGTCGTGCACCGCTCCGACGGCTCGGGCACCACCTTCATCTGGACGAATTACCTCTCCAAGGTGAGCGCCGACTGGAAGGCGAAGGTGGGCGAAGGCACGGCAGTCAGCTGGCCGACCGGCGTCGGCGGCAAGGGCAACGAAGGCGTCGCTTCCTACGTGCAGCGCATCGACGGCGCGATCGGGTATGTCGAATACGCCTATGCGAAGCAGAACAGGATGGCGCATGTTCTGGTCAAGAACCGGGGCGGCGAATTCATACAGCCGAACGCGCAGTCGTTCCAGGCCGCCGCGGCAGGGGCGGACTGGAAGGCGGCGCCGGCCATGTATCTCATCCTCACGGATGCGCCGGGCAAGGGCGCCTGGCCGATTGCAGGCGCGACCTTCATCCTCATGCATAAGGTGCAGGACAAGCCGGAAAGCGCCCGGCAAGTGCTGAAGTTCTTCCAATGGGCGTACGAGAAAGGCGACGCACTCGCCCAGGCGCTCGACTACGTGCCCATGCCGGATTCCGTCGTGAAGATGATCGAGGCCAACTGGAAGGCGTTGAAGGACACCTCCGGCAAGCCAATCTATTGATCGGCGATTGCAGTTCGAAACCGGGCGCGGCGCTGCCGCGCCCTTTGCGCTTCGGCCCTTAGAATCCCACGCCTATTAAAGAGCCCGCCAACACCGAGAACCGCTCCGACTGGATGGACGCGGCGTTCCATCACCTGACGCGGTTCTTCGCCCTGGTGGTTCTCGCCCTGCTCGTCGCGATCCTGATTTCGCTGGTCGCGGGCAGCGAAGCGACGCTGCGCAAGTTCCAGCTCGGCTTCCTCTGGGGCACGGGCTGGGATCCGGTGCGCGAGGATTTCGGCGCGCTGGTGGCGATCTACGGCACGCTCGCCACATCGTTCATCGCCATGCTGATCGGCATCCCGGTGAGCTTCGGCATCGCGGTCTTCCTCACGGAGCTGGCGCCGCCGTGGCTGAAGCGCCCGCTGAGCGTGGCGATCGAGCTCCTCGCCGCGATCCCTTCGATCATCTACGGCATGTGGGGCCTGTTCGTGTTCGCGCCGCTCTTCCAGTCGCACCTGCAGCCGCTCCTGGTCGACACGCTCGGCTCGATCCCAGGCCTCGGCGCGCTCTTCGCCGGGCCGCCGCTCGGCATCGGCATGCTCACCGCCGGCCTCATCCTTTCCATTATGGTGATCCCGTTCATCAGCGCCGTAATGCGCGACGTCTTCGAGCTGGTGCCGCCGCTCCTCAAGGAATCGGCGTACGCGCTCGGCGCGACGACCTGGGAGGTCGTCTGGCGCGTGGTGCTGCCGTACACGAAGATCGGCGTCATCGGCGGCATCATGCTCGGGCTCGGACGCGCGCTCGGCGAGACGATGGCCGTGACGTTCGTCATCGGCAACGCCAACAGGCTCGCCGTATCGCTCATGGCGCCGGGGAACAGCATCGCCTCGTCGCTCGCGAACGAATTCACCGAAGCGGTGGGCGACGTCTACTTCTCCGCGCTGATCGAGCTCGGCCTGATTCTGTTCCTCATCACCAGCATCGTGCTCGCGTTCTCCAAGCTCCTGCTGATGCGCCTGGCGCGGCACGAAGGGACACGCACGTGAACGCCCTGTACGTCGCCCGCAAGCGGCAGAACGCCTTGATGCTCGTCGTGTCCGGCGTCGCGGTGGTTTTCGGCCTCTTCTGGCTCGTGTGGATCCTCGCCACGCTCTTCTACGAAGGGGGCGAGGCTCTGCTGCGCGCGAGCTTCTACTCCGAGATGACCCCGCCGCCCGGGTCCGACGGCGGCCTGGCGAACGCCATCGTCGGCAGCGCGCTCCTCATCAGCGTCGGCACGCTGCTCGGCACCCCGGTCGGCATCCTCGCCGGCACCTACCTCGCCGAATACGGCAAGCGCAGCTTCCTCGCTTCTGCCACGCGCTTCCTCAACGACGTGCTGCTTTCCGCGCCGTCGATCGTCATCGGTCTATTCGTGTACTCGGTGTACGTGGCGCGCGTGAGGCACTTCTCCGGCTGGGCGGGCGCGATCGCGCTATCGCTGATCGTGATCCCGGTCGTCGTGCGCACGACCGACGACATGCTGAAGCTCGTGCCGAACAGCCTGCGCGAGGCCGCCATCGCGCTCGGCTGCCCGGTCTGGAAGATGGTGGTCTTCGTCGCCTACCGTGCGGCCCGTACCGGCATCCTTACGGGCATCCTGCTCGCCGTGGCCCGCATCAGCGGGGAAACGGCGCCGCTTCTCTTCACCGCGCTCAACAACCAGTTCTGGTCGACGGACCTCAACCGGCCGCTCTCCAACCTGCCGACCGTGATCTTCCAGTTCGCCATGAGCCCCTACGAAGACTGGCACCGCCTCGCCTGGGGCGGCGCCGCGCTCATCACGCTCGCGGTGCTGGCGCTGAACATCGTCGCCCGCGTTCTTTTCAGAAGGAGGGATTGATGCCTACGCTCATCCGTGCCCCCATCCCGGTGGGCGAGCCCGCACCGCCGCCGGGCGAGCTGCCCGCCAAGCTGCAGGTGAGGAACCTGAGCTTCTACTACGGCTCCTACCAGGCGCTGCACAATATCTCGCTCGACATCCCCGAGAACCGGGTTACCGCGTTCATCGGGCCGTCGGGCTGCGGCAAGTCGACGCTGCTGCGCACCTTCAACCGCATGTATTCGCTCTACCCGGAGCAACGCGCCGAGGGCGAGGTGATCCTCGACGGGGTGAACGTGCTCTCGCTCAGCAAGGACCTGCCGCTCGTGCGCGCCAAGGTCGGCATGGTGTTCCAGAAGCCGACGCCGTTCCCGATGTCGATCTACGACAACATCGCTTTCGGCGTGCGCCTCTTTGAGAAGCTCGGCAAGCGCGCGATGGACGAGCGCGTCGAATGGGCGCTCACCCGCGCCGCGCTGTGGCCGGAAGTGCGCACCAAGCTGCACCAGAGCGGCAACAGCCTTTCCGGCGGCCAGCAGCAGCGCCTTTGCATCGCGCGCTGCATCGCCATCAAGCCCGAGGTGTTGCTCCTCGACGAGCCCTGCTCCGCGCTCGACCCGATCTCCACCGCGCGCATCGAGGAGCTGATCACCGAGCTCACCAACGACTACACGGTGGTCCTCGTCACGCACAACATGCAGCAGGCGGCACGCGTCTCCGACTACACCGCCTATCTGTATCTCGGAGAGCTGATCGAGTTCGGCGACACGGACTCCATCTTCATCCGCCCGCAGCGCAAGCAGACCGAGGACTACATCACCGGCCGCTTCGGCTAGATGCACGACCTCCTGATTCGTAACGCCTTACTGCTCGACGGGCTCGGCTCGCCGCCGGTGCATGGCGATCTCGCCGTGCGTGGCGTGTGGGTCAATGGACGCCGCATCGTCGATGAAAGCGGCGTGCGGCTAGGCGAGCCCCTGTCGGGAAAGCTGCTGCGCGAGTTCTCCGCGTAGCGCTGGCCCGACAGTCGAGCACAAGAAGCGTAGCGATTATTCGACGCAGCGGGCCGTCGGCCGGCGGCGACGATGGTTCCCGGCGCGAAAAGCCCTAAACGTTTTTCCTCAAGCACTTAGCGGCAGGTACGGTTCATGCCTATAGGGACACGCTGTCCTAACCGTAACTACACTGAGGGAGCAGAGAGTGCTACAGAAAGACGGGTTTTTCCGTAAACGCGATGAGCGCCGCGAAGAGCAAAAGCGCGAAGACAACCTTTTCCGGCCCACGACCCAGGCAATCCCTGCTACCCCGGTAGCGGCGAACACGGATCCCGAGGCCACCCTGCCCGTCTCGAGCGCGGGCATCACGGCGCCGGCCGATCGCAAGGAAGCGAAGCTGGTCGTCGGTCCCGACATCAAGCTGAAAGGCGTGGAGATCAGCGATTGCGACACGCTGATCGTCGAAGGCCGCGTCGAAGCGACGCTCGACTCGCGCGTGCTCGAGATCACGCCGAACGGCGTGTTCCAGGGCACCATCGCGGTCGACAACGCCGAGATCCATGGCCGCTTCGAAGGCGAGCTCACCGTGCGCAAGCAGCTCGTCATCTACAGCGCGGGCAAGGTCTCCGGCAAGATCCGCTACGCCAAGATCAAGGTCGAAGAAGGCGCCGAGCTGTCGGGAGAGATCTCGATGCTCGACAAGGCCGCGGCCGGCATTCG
>DATDCR010000083.1:0-1723 GCA_036524215.1 Burkholderiales bacterium | reverse complement strand
AGCGGCCCGAACCGATGCGCGCGTTGCTCTCGCCCCCCATCGTGCCGGCGCTCACCGGCGGCAGGTTGTCGCTCATATGAGCGCACGCGCCCAGCAGGCCAAGGAGCGCTACGACGGTAATGGTTTTGCGCATGGGTTACTCCGGCTCGAATGCCGGGTTCCCAGCAACTCACGTTCCCGTAACCGCGGCAGGCGATGGCGCCCGTTGATGCGCTTGAGGGAGCGCTTGAGCACGGGTACGAGCGACGATCGTCGCGACGCTTCCCGCCGCTGCTCGGCACGCAGCAACGCGATGAGCGCGGCTTCGTCGGAGCGTCCGGACATCGCCGCCTGCAGCCGGCCCTCCATGTAGCAGCTGATCACGCCAGGGTGTATGTAGCACTTGCGGCACACAGCCTGCGTATTGCGCAGTTGTCTTGCCACTCCCTCTACCGCCTGCGCAACCTCGCGCCTTCCGGCCGCGGGCGAAGCGGGCGGCGGCAACGCGCACAGAGCCCGCGCGCAAAGGAGCGTACCCGCCCACGTGCGAAAGTCCTTGCTCGTGAACTCTTCGCCGGCGATCGACTTCAGGTATTCGTTGACGTCGGCGGATTCGATGGAGCGCGTAGCCCCCGATTCATCGACGTATTGAAACAGCTCCTCCCCGGGAAGCTCCTGCATCCGCCGCACGATGCCCGCGATGCGTCGGTCGCTAACCTCCACTTCGTGGTGGACGCCGCTCTTGCCGCGGAACTTGAAGCGCAGCTTCGCGCCCTTCACCGTGACCTGGCGCTCGCGCAAGGTGGTGAGCCCGAACGAATCGTTCGCGCGCGCGTACTCCTCGTTGCCGACGCGAATGAACGTCCTCTCGAGGAGCCGGACGACCGTGGCAATCACCTTTTCGCGCGGCAAGGCGGGCCGCGCAAGGTCACGCTGCACGCGGCGGCGGATGCGCGGCAGCGCATGTCCGAAGGCGAGAAGGCGCGCGTACTTGCTCTCGTCGCGAACCTCGCGCCAGCGCGGGTGATAACGGTACTGCTTGCGGCCGCGAGCATCGCGGCCGGTCGCCTGGAGATGACCGTCTTCGCGCGGACAGATCCAGACGCGAGTCCAAGCGGGCGGAATGGCGAGCTTGCGGATGCGGGCCAACGTGGTCTCATCCCGAATGGCAGACCCGTCGGATGCGAAATAGCGAACGGCCCGACCGTTGTCGCGGCGTTCGATACCGGGAGAGGCGTCGCTCACGTAACGCAGGCGCGCCGCTTTTGCCGATTCATGCGGCAGGACCGGCGCAGACGTGTAAGACTTTCCGCGGCGGCCGCTATTTCTCAGGGGGGTGGTCTCGTTCCATGCGCGAAGCCTTCGCAACGTACGTGCCAGCGGTAACATCGTGGCCGGATGAGGCCGACCCCTTGAGTCCCCTGCGACCGCTTGCGGCGAGGCTGCAGCAGCTCGTCGACCGCATCGACCCGCACGCCGGCCGCTATCGCATGCTGTTCGAATCGAGTCCGCTGCCGATGTGGGTGCTGGACGATCAGAGCCTGCGCTTCCTGGCGGTCAACGATGCCGCCGTGCGCCTTTACGGCTATAGCCGCGAAGAATTCCTGGCAATGAGCGTGGGAGAGCTGCGAAGGCCCGACGAGCGGCGCGATTTCCTGCGCAACGAAGCGGGCGGTTCGGTCTACCGCGGCCTCTTTCGTCACGCAAAAAAGACCGGCGAGCCGCTCGACATCGACGGCGTCGG
>DATDCR010000082.1:0-1825 GCA_036524215.1 Burkholderiales bacterium | reverse complement strand
GAGGAGCAATGCGGGGCGATCGAGAAGCTCGGCGGCCGCATCATCCTCATGGCGAGTCGGGCGCTGGCCGCCAGCGCGAGATCGCCCGACGACTACGTGCGCGTGTATTACCGCATCCTGTCGCAGGTGAAGCAGCCGGTGATCATCCATTGGCTGGGCGAGATGTTCGACCCGGCGCTGGAGGGCTACTGGGGCCATCGCGACCACTACAAGGCGATGGACGTCTGCCTTTCGGTCCTCGGCAAGAACGTCGAAGGCATCAAGATCTCGCTCCTCGACAAGGACAAGGAGATCGCCATGCGCCGCCGCCTGCCGGCGGGCGTGCGCATGTACACCGGCGACGACTTCAATTTCGCCGAGCTGATCGAGGGCGACGCGCAAGGCTATTCCGACGCGCTGCTCGGCATCCTGGACGCCATTGCACCGGCGGCGTCGCACGCGCTGTCCGCCTTGGCCAACAACGAACGCGCCAAATACCATGAAGCCCTGGCGCCGACCGTCCCGCTCTCGCGCCACATCTTCCGCGCACCCACCCGCTTCTATAAGACCGGCGTGGTGTTCATGGCCTGGCTGAACGGACACCAGGACCACTTCGTCATGGTCGGCGGCCAGCAGTCGGCGCGGAACGTGCTGCACCTCGCGGAGCTCTTCCGCCTCGCGGACGCGGCCGGGCTGCTGAGCGATCCGCCGCTCGCGTGCGCGCGCATGAAGCAACTCCTCGTCATCAACGGATGCGGGTGACGCCACTCGGCGCCTTCGGCGCCGAAGCCGATACGATCGAGGCGCCATTTGCCGAGGTCTGGGAAGCGTTCTTTCGTGCCCAGGTGCTTGTCTTTCGCGGCCAGCAACTCACAGCTTCAGAATTCCTGCGCTTCGCGCGCCAGTTCGGCCGTCCCGAGCCGCATGTCATCGACCAGTTCCACCACCCCGAGCACGCGGACATCCTGATCCTTTCCAACGTAAAGAAGGACGGCCAGCCGATCGGGCTTGCGGATGCCGGTACCTATTTCCACACCGACTACTCTTACCTCGATGTGCCGGCGCGCGCGACGCTGCTCTATTCGATCCAGGTACCGAAGAAGGGCGGCGACACCCTCTTCGCGGATCAGTACACGGCCTACGACGACCTTCCCACCGGACTGCAGAAGGAGCTGGCAGGGCTCGTAGCGCTGCATCATTACGGCAATCGCGACGACCTGGAGGAAAGCTCGCGCACCGTGGCTTCGGTGCTGAACGAGAAGCAGGAAAAGAAGATGAAATGGGTGCGCCATCCGGTGGTGCGCCGCCACCCGATCACGGGCAGGGCCGCGCTCTATGCCGTCTCCGGCAGCTCCTTCGGCATCGAAGGCCTGCCGCAGAACGAAGGCGTCGATCTTTTGGATCGGCTGAAGCACCATGCCACCCAGGAGAAATATCAATTTCGCCTGAAGTACGGGGTGGGCGACGTCGTCATCTGGGATAACGCTTCCCTGCTGCACTCGGCGACGCTCACGGATCCGGACGACCCGCGTACACTGTGGCGCATCACCACCAAGGAGGAGGAGAACCAACCATGAGGAAGCTATTGCTGGCGGTGGCCGCCGCCGCCCTTTCGATCCCGGCATTCGCGCAGACCGACACCTGGCACGGCGCATCGCAGTTCAACGACGACCACGCCTTTACCAAGACCATGGCGAGGTTCCAGGAGCTGGTGCAGAAGTACTCCGGCAAGAAGATCAACTTCGTGCTGCACAAGAACTCCGAGCTCGGCCTCGAGAAGCAGTACTTCGAGTACATGGCGCAGGGCAAGGCGGTGGACTATGCCGTCGTCTCGCCGGCGCACATG
>DATDCR010000081.1:0-5923 GCA_036524215.1 Burkholderiales bacterium | reverse complement strand
GGTCCACCTGCACGAGCGCGCGCCAGAAGCGCGATGCATGCTCTCGATCGTAAGTGCGGTGCATTTCATCCTGGTCGAACGGAATAGCGTTGGTCAGCTCGTTCGGCTGGCGGTTGATCTTCACCGGCAAACCGAGCTCATCCAGAAGGGAAAAAACTTTCTTGTAGAAAGCAGATACGGGCTGCGGCTCGAGCGCGAGCATGGCGCTTGCACCGTCGCTCGCCTGGATCAGCAGGCGATGGTCGATGAAATCGAAATCGATCTCAAACACGCGCCTCCCGTGCGGCATCGGCGAGGTCGTCAGGCCGCGCGAGGTGACGTAAAGCGTGACGTGCCACTGGTGGTTCACCCACGGCGAGCGCACCAGCCGGATCTTCCCCACCACCTGCAGCCAGAGGCGCAGCGTCTCGTAAGTGTCCTTCCATTCGCGGTATGGAAGCGCGGGCCAGGCATCGGCATCCATGGACGCGTAGCCTACTGTGAAATGCCGTTCATCGCCGCCGCGGCAAGAGCGTAGAGTCTGGAGGCATCGATCTCGCAGGAGGGGCTATGCACGCCAAAGTCGATCTCAGGAAGGTCAAGGAAGGCCGCAAGAGCGCGCTCGAGCTGTGGCTGGACAAGGTAGAGGCGCTGGGAGAGCTGAAGCGCATCACGGCCGAGGTGGATCCGGATCTGGAAGCCGCGACGCTCACCTATCTCGTCGGCAGCGAGAAGAGCCCGGCGCTCCTTTTCGAGAACGTGAAGGGCCACCCGGGCCACAAGGCGCTCTACAACATGATCGGCTGCAACCTGTCGCGCTTCTGCCTGATGATCGGCGAGCAGCCGGTCGACCATCCGCTCAAGGCGGTGCGGGTCCTGCAGGAGAAGTTCGGCCGCAAGATGGCGCCGGTCGAAGTGTCGCCCGAGCAAGCCATCTCGAAGGACAACATCCTCACCGGCGACAAGATCGACATCCGCATCTTCCCGGCGCAGCGCATGTGGCCGCTCGACGGCGGCAAGTATCTCGGCACGGGCGACGCCGTGATCACGAAGAACCCGGAGAGCGGACGCATCAATGTCGGCACCTATCGCATGATGGTGAAGGGGCCGCGGGAAATCGGCCTCTACACCTCGCCCGGCAAGGACGCGACCATCGACCGCGAAGCCTGGTGGAAGCTCGGCAAGCCGATGCCGATCGCCGCGTGCTACGGCATCGATCCCCTGCTGTTCCTCGTGGCCGCGACCAGCCTGCCGAAGACCGAGTGCGAGTACGACTACTACTCGGGAATCGCGGGCAAGCCGATCGAGGTGTTCAAGAGCGATCTGACAGGCCTGCCGCTGCCGGCGCATGCCGAGATCATCCTGGAAGGCCACGTCTATCCGGACGAGACCTTCGCCGAGGGCCCGTTCGGCGAATTCACCGGCTACTACGGCAGGCCGAGCGGGGCGACGCCGTACATGCGCGTGGAGAAGCTGCGCTATCGCAATAACCCGACGCTCACCTGCGCGCTGATGGCGGACGGTGCGGCGAACGAGGCGGGACTGTTCTGGGCCGCGCTGCGCTCGGCCGGCATCTGGGCCGACCTACACAAGATGGGCGTTCCCGGCGTCAAGGGCGTGTGGTCGATTCCCGAAGCGGCCGGATGGGGCATCACCGTCGTGTCGATCCAGCAGCAGTACGCAGGCCATGCGCCGCAGGTCATGGCGCTCGCCGCGCAGTGCACGGCGGGAGCGTACTTCGGCAAGTTCATCGTGGTGGTCGACGACGATATCGATCCGACCAACGTGCACCAGGTGCTGTGGGCGATGGCGACGCGCGCACGCCCCGCGCAGTCGATCGACATCCTGCGCGAGACCTGGTCGACCTACCTCGATCCGAGCCAGAACCCGCCCGAAATCCGGCCGTGGGGCTCGAAGTGCCTGATCAACGCCTGCATGGAGTACAAGTACATCAAGACCTTCTCGAAGCGCACGAAGCTTTCCAAGGCGGCGTACGAGCACGTGGTGAAGCGCTGGAGCGAATACGGCTTCAAGGGCAAAGCGCCCGAGATCTCGATCTTCGAGGACAGCCCGTTCCCGCCGAAGATCTGAAATCTGAAACGCATTGCAATAGTCGTCCCCGCGCAGGCGGGGGCCCCGTTTAATTTTCTCGACTGGGTCCCCGCCTTCGCGGGGACGACGGTTGCTCTTGCCTGTCAGTCCTCCAGACCCGGCAGCTTCGGCGCTGGCCCGTTGAAGCCGAGCTCGTTCCAGCGGCGCGCGACGCGCTCGTAGACTTCGCGGCGCACCAGCGTGCTGCGCGGGAATTCCTTGAGATAGCGGTGCGGCTTGCAGGCGTCGATCAGCGCCTTCGAGCCGTAGGGTCGCGCCTCGCGCGGAAACTGGCTCGGATCGAGCCCCGTCGACCAGGTCTTCCTCAGGATGTCGATGTCCTCCGACGGATGGCAGCGCGTCGAGAGCGCCCACAGCACCTGGTGCAGATCGGTCGGGTCGACGTCGTCGTCGACCGCGATGATCCACTTCGTGAAGTAAGCGGCTGCCGGCGATTGCGCCACCTGCCCGAGGACCTGGGCGACGTGCCCCGCGTATTGCTGCTGGAGCGACACCACTGCCATTCCCCAGCCCGACGCGGCGGCCGGATGCGTGTACACGCCGCAGATGCCCGGAATGCCGAGCGTCTCCAGGTTCTGCCAGATGCGCGCCGAGCGCATGATGGCGTAGTAGGCGCCGATCTCGCACGCCGGATAGCGCGCCATCAGCGCCGCCGTGAGGATCGGGTTCCTTCTCATGTGCAGCGCCTTCACCTCGATCACCGGCTGCGGCGCGCGCGCACCGGCGTAGTACCCGGTGAACTCGCCGAGCGGGCCTTCGACCTCGCGCTCGTCCTTGTGCAGAAGGCCCTCGATCACGATCTCGGCGCGCGCGGGGATCGGCACGTCGACGGCGACGCCCTGCGTGAGCTCGATCGGCTCGCCGAGCAGGCCGCCGGCTGCGTCGAGCTCGGATTCCTGCGCGCCGAACACCTGCGCGCCGATCATGAAGAGGATCGGATCGATGCCGTAGGCGACCACCACGGGGCAAGGCTCGCCGCGCGCCCACCAGGCGTCGCGATCGAGCCCGCCATGCTTGCCGGGCGAGGTGTAGAGACCGACGCGGCGCGGCCCGTGCAGCATCTGCCGGTACACCGCTGCATTGAGGCGGCCGGTCGCGGGATCGCGCGTGAGCGTGAGGTCGCCGGTTCCGATGTAGCGCCCGCCGTCGCCCGGCCAGAATTTCGGCACCGGCAGGCGCGTGAGATCCACCGCGTCGCCCTTGAGCACGATCTCGTTCACCGGCGCCTTGTCCGGTGCGATGCGCACCGGCGCGATACGGGCGCCGAGGATGGCTTTGCTCTGCTGAATGAGCTCGCCGAGAGAGAGCTGCGGGTCCAGCCCCAGCGCGAGCGCGTAGCGTTTGCGGCTCGAGCCGAGCATGTTGATGAGCACGCGCCCTTCGACCGCTTCGCTGAATCGCGAAAAGAGCAGCGCCGGCGCATCTTCGCTTTGCGCCGCCATGTACGCGATCGCCGAGAGCTCCTCGACCGGATCCACCGGCGCGTCAATGCGCTTCAACTCGCCCGCGGCCTCGACGCGCTCGAGCCATTCGCGCAGGTCGCGCGCACCCCGGCGCCCGCTCGCGCTCGAAGCACGCTGTCTCGCTATGTTCGTTGCGAACTCTTCCATGGCGCGAAAGAATACTGGAAAGGAGGGCGCTTCCATGAAACGGGGGATAAGAACCGCATTTCTCGTCACATTTGCCGTCTTCAGCGGCGCGACGGCCGCGCAAGACATGCCCAAGGTGCTCAACATGGGCACGCACGGCGTCGGCAGCCTGATCAACGCCATGGGCATCGGCATCGGCAAGGTGCTCACCGACAACCTCGGCACGCAGGTGAAGGTGCAGCCGGGCGCGGGCCCGACCGAATGGCTGCCTCAAGCCGCGAGCGGCGAAGTGCAGCTCGGCCTGCTCAACAACTACGACGCGCAGCACGGCCGCACGGCCACCGGCGGCTACGAGAAGGCGCTGCAGGGAAAGGGCGCGCCGATCCTTCTCCTCACGTCGGGCACGCGCAACTGGCTCGGCCCCGTGGTGTCGGGCGATTCGAACATCAAGAGCTGCAAGGACTTCAAGGGCAAGCGCGCCGTGGTGCGCTACACCGGCAGCGCGGGCGTGACGGCGCAGGGCGAGGCGGTGATGGCGAACTGCGGACTCAGCGCGCGCGACTTCCGCTCGGTGCCGGTCGCCGGCGGTCCGGATAAGGGCATCCAGGCGATCATCGACGGCAGCGCCGACATCTCGGGCTCCGGCGCCGTCGGCATGGGGATCATCGCCGAGCTCGATGCGCGCAAAGGCGCGCGCTTCGTGTCGCTCGATCCGTCGCCGCAGGCCTGGGCGCGCTTCACCAAGTACTTCCCCGCCACGCCGCGCCAGGTCGAGCCCGGCCCGGGCCGCGTCGGCGTCAAGGAGACGGTGACGCTCGCCGAGTATCCGTTCTACCTCGTCGCCGCCGAGAAGCTGCCGGAGCAGGCGGCCTACCAGATCGTCAAGGTGCTGTGGGAGAAGAACGCGGACCTCTTCCCTCTGCACGCGCGGCTCAAGGCGTGGGTGAAGGAAGGCTACGTCGACGAGAACGCGACGATCCCCTACCACCCGGGCGCGATCAAGTTCTACCAGGAAGTCGGCGCCTGGACGCCGAAGATGGAAGCGGTGCAGGCGAAGCTCGGCAAGCGTTGACGCGCGCGCGATGAAGATCGTCGAGCAGGTGCTGAGCCTGCTCATCGTCGCGCTCGGCCTTACGGCCGTGTTCGATCTTCCCGTGCAGCTCGGCGGGGTCTCCGTCTTCCCGCAGCAGTACCTCGGCGGCTTCTGGGGACTGGTGAGCTGCCTCACCTTCCTGACCACGCCCGCCTGGGGCACGAAGATCCGCTGGTTCGATTACCTCCTCGCCGCGGCTTCGCTCGCGCTCGGCGGCTACATCGCCCTGTGGTACCCGGACATCCTCGATACGCTGGGCATTCTCAGCACCCAGCGCACGCTGCTCGCCGCGCTGGCGGTGCTGCTCGTGCTCGAGGCGACACGGCGCGTCGCCGGCTGGGCGCTGGTCATCGTGGTGGCCGCCTTCCTCGTCTACGGCCGCTTCGGCGCCTACTTTCCCGGCGTGCTGCAGACGACCGGCCTGTCGTGGGACCGGCTCGCGAGCCAGCTCTTCTACGGCACCGACTTCATGTTCGGCTCGCCGCTGCGCGTCGCGGTGCTGGTCGTGTTCGCCTTCATCCTGTTCGGGCAGGTGCTGTTCAACACCGGCGGCGGCGACGTCTTCATGAAGCTCGCGCAGGCGGCGATGGGCCCGTATCGCGGCGGGCCGGCGAAAATGGCCGTGTTCGCGAGCGCGCTCTTCGGCACCATCTCGGGCAGCGCGGTCGCGAACGTGGCGAGCACCGGCGTCGTCACCATCCCGCTCATGAAACGCACCGGCTACCCGCCGGCCTTCGCCGGGGCAGTGGAAGCCGTCGCCTCCACCGGCGGCGCGATCATGCCGCCGGTGATGGGCGCGGCGGCGTTCGTCATGACCGAGTTCCTCGGCATCTCCTACAGCGCCGTGGTCATCGCGGCCCTGCTGCCCGCCCTCGCCTATTACGCCACGCTCCTCGTCCAGGTGCACCTGCGCGCGCTGAAGATCGGCCTGCAGCCCTTGCCGAAGGATGAAATCCCGCCGCTCGCGCCGGTGCTGCGCGCCGGCTGGCTCTACCTCGTGCCGATCGCAGTCCTGATCGGCGCCATGTTCATCTTCGATGTAGACGCGGTGCTCGCCGCGCTCTACGCCTGCGCCGTGAACCTGCTGATCCCGCTCGCGCGCCGCTCGACCTGGCACCAGCTGCGCCCGCAGGCGCTGATCCAGCTCTGC
>DATDCR010000080.1:0-13997 GCA_036524215.1 Burkholderiales bacterium | reverse complement strand
AGGTGATAAGGCGCGTACTGCACGAAGATCGACATCACGTGCCTGCCCGGTGGCGCCATTGCCGGGTCGAGCATCGAAGGGATCACGATATCCATGTACGGCCGGCGCGAGATCCGGCCGTACTTGGCGTCGTCGTAGGCGCGCTCGGGGTAGTCCACGCTCGGGCTGATGGAGATCGCGCCGCGCAAATGCGGCCCCGGCCGCGGCAGACAAGTGAAGCGCGGCAATTCAGCGAGCGCCAGGTTCACCTTGGCGGAGGAACCGCGAAACTTGTAGCGACGAATCGCGGCGGCAAAGTCGCCGGGCAGGTGTGCGTCGCCGACAAGCCCGAGGAAAGTGCGGCGCGGATCGGCGCCGGAAACGACGCACGAGCCGCTCAGCTCCTCGCCGCTTTCGAGCACCACGCCGCGGGCCCGGCCGCCCGAGATCGCGATCTTCGCCACGGGCGCCTGCGTGCGGATTTCGGCGCCGCGCGCCTGCGCGGCGGCGGCGATGGCCGCGCTCACCGAGCCGTTGCCGCCTTTCGCGAAACCCCACGCGCGGAAGACGCCATCCAGCTCGCCCATGTAATGGTGAAGCAGCACGTACGCCGTGCCGGGCGAGCGCGGCCCGAGCAGCGTGCCGATGATGCCGCTCGCCGATTTCGTGCCCTTCAGCGCCTCCCCCTCGAACCATTCGTCGAGGTAATCGGCGGCGCTCATCGTGAGCAGCTTCCACAGGGCGTGCAGGTCCTTCTGCGGCAAGCCACGGAAGTACCGGCCGAGCCGGAACAAGTCCCACAGCTCGCGCGGATCGAGCGTTGCCGGATCAGGCGGCGCCGTGGCGAGGAGCGGCTTAACGAGGCGCGCCATGCGATGCAGCAGCACGCCGAATTCATCGTAGGCCTCGGCATCGCGCAGCGAGTGGCGCGCCAGCTCGCGGCGGTTCTGGTCGTGGTCGGACCACTGGCCGAGGTAATCGCCATTGGGCAGCGGCGTGACCGTGCTTTCCAGCGGCAGGATATGGAGCCCGTGGCGCGGCAGCTCGAGCTCGCGAATGATCTCCGGGCGCAGGAGACTGACCACATACGAGAACACCGAAAAGCGGAATCCCGGGAACACTTCCTCGCTCAGGGCGGCGCCGCCGACGCGCTCGCGGCGCTCGAGCACGACGACTTTGCGCCCGGCGCGCGCCAGGTAGGCCGCACACGCGAGGCCGTTGTGGCCGCCGCCGACGATGATGGCGTCGTAGCGCTTCATGGGCCGCAAGCCGCGCGTTTTCGCGGCGGGTCGAAGAACGGCTTCTTCACCACGACGGCATTCGCGCGCTTGCGGCGGTGCTCGACCGTGATTTCAATCTCGAGCGCCGTGCCGGGCACCGCCCATGGGTAGCGCAGGTGCGCGAGCGCGATGTACTTCTTGAGCAGCGGGGACCAGCTGCCGCTCGTCGCATAGCCGACCTGTTGCCCATCGGCGTAGAGGGGGACGCTCATCCGCCAGGCCGCGCCGGGCACGCGCGTGGCGAGGCCGACCTCCGCGTAAAGCCGCTCCAGGGAGTTCCACTCGATCTCGATGCCGACGAATTGCCATTGCGGGCCGCGCGCCTTTTCGCCGGCGAGCGCTTCGCGGCCGATGAAGCGCGCCTTGCCAAGATTGACGGTCCAGGCGAGGTCGAGCTCGAAGGGGGACGAGTACTGGCTCTCGACCAGCGCCTTGCGCGCCGGCACGTAGTCCACGTCGATCAGCATCAGGCCCGCTTCGACGCGCGCCATGTCGAGCGCCAGCATGCCGGCCGGCATGATGCCGAAAGCGCGGCCGCCGTCCATCAACGCATCCCAAAGCGCAAGCGCGCGGCCGCTCTCGACCCACAGCTCGAACCCGAGGTCGCCGGTATAGCCGGTGCGCGAAATTTCGACCGGAATGCCGCGAACCTGGGCCGGCGCGATGCGAAAGTAATCGAGGGCCGGCGCGCCTAGCGATTGCAGGATCGCCCACGCGGTCGGCCCCTGCAGCGAAAGCGCCGCCAGGCGATCGGAGACGTCCTCGATCTCGACCTGCATGCCGGCCGCGTTGTCCTGCAGCCAGCGCAAGCTCGGCTCGGCCGACGTCATGCGAAAGCGCTGCTCGTCGAGGCGCGCGAGCGTGCCGTCGTCCAGGACCTTGCCCGCGTGATTGCACCATGGCGCATAGAGCACTTGGCCGACGGCAGCCTTGTTCACGTCCCGCGTCATGATCAGGTCGAGGAGGCGTGCCGCATCGCGCCCCTGCACGCTGTACTTGCACAGCGGCGAGACGTCGAACAGCGCTGCCGCCGTGCGGATGACGTGGTATTCGCGCTCGTGGGTCAGCTCGTACGAGCTCGCAACCACATGGCCGGCCCAGCGCCGCCAGGCATAGCTCTCGCAAAGGGGCGCCGTGCGCTCGTGAAACGGCGTGGTCTTCAGCATCAACCGATGCGCGCGCCCGTTGCCGCGTCGAAATAATGCGCGTCGGCGGGGCGATAGCGCAGGCCCAGCCGGCCGGTCCGCGCCGGCGAGGAAGCGTGCAGGCGAGCGGCGACGCGCACGCCTTGTCCGACGTGGCCGTAGACCAGCGTGTCGGCGCCGAGCGGCTCGATGAGATCCACTTCGGCAACCATCTGCGCGTCCGACTCCGCACAAGGCTCGAGATGCTCCGGCCGGATACCGAACAGGACCCTGCGGCCGTCGCGCTCCTGCGGCAGGAGGTTCATCGGCGGAGAGCCGATGAAGCCGGCGACGAACGTCGTCGCCGGGCGCGCGTAGACCTCGAGCGGGGCGCCCACCTGCTCGACGCGTCCGGCGTTCATCACGACCATGCGCTGCGCGAGCGTCATCGCCTCCACCTGATCATGAGTGACATAGAGGCTGGTAGTTCCCAGCCGGCGATGCAGCGCCTGCAGCTCGGCACGCATTTGCACGCGCAGCTTGGCGTCCAGGTTGGACAGCGGCTCGTCGAAGAGGAACACGGCCGGATCGCGGACGATGGCGCGGCCCATGGCCACCCGCTGGCGCTGCCCGCCCGACAGCTCGCGCGGCTTGCGGCGCAGCATTTCCTTCAGCTCGAGGATCTGCGCGGCCTGCTGCACCTTCGCGTCGATCTCCTGCTTCGCCAGGCCACGAATGCGAAGGCCGTAGGACATGTTGTCGTACACGCTCATGTGCGGATAGAGCGCGTAGTTCTGGAACACCATGGCGATGTCGCGGTCCTTCGGTTCCAGCTGGTTGACGAGCCGCTCGCCGATGTGGATCTCGCCCGAAGTGATGGCTTCGAGGCCGGCGACCATGCGCAGCAGCGTCGATTTGCCGCAGCCCGACGGTCCGACGATGACGACGAATTCGCCATCGGCGACGTCCATGGAAACGCCGTGCACCACCTCGTGCTCGCGATAGCTCTTACGCACCTCCCGGAAGCGCACGCCTGCCATCTACTTCTCCGTCTCCACCAGGCCTTTGACGAACCACTTCTGCATCAGCATCACCACCAGGGCCGGCGGCAGGAGCGCGAGCATGGCGGTCGCCATGACGAGGTGCCACTCGTTGGCCGCATCGCCCCCCACGATCATGCGCTTGATGCCGATCACCGCCGTGTACATCGACTCGTCGCTGGTGATGAGCAGCGGCCAGAGGTACTGGTTCCAGCCGTAAATGAACTGGATGACGAAGAGCGCGGCGATGCTCGTCTTCGAGAGCGGCAACACCACATCGCGGAAAAAGCGCAGCGGCCCCGCGCCGTCGATACGCGCCGCCTCCGCCAGCTCGTCGGGCACGGTGAGGAAGAACTGGCGGAACAGGAACGTGGCGGTGGCCGAGGCGATGAGCGGGAGCGTGAGACCGACGTACGAGTTGAGCATGCCGAGGTCCGACACCACCTTGAACGTCGGAATGATCCGCACCTCGACCGGCAGCATCAGGGTGACGAAGATCATCCAGAAGAAGAAGTTGCGCAACGGGAAGCGGAAATAGACGATGGCGAACGAAGCGATGATCGAGATCGCGATCTTGCCGAACGCGATGGCGAGCGCCATCACCAGGCTGTTGGCGAGCATGCGCCAGACCGGGGCCTGCGAGCCGGTGGTGGTTCCGGCGGCAAGCACCTGGCCATAGTTGTGCAGCAGCTGGTCGCCCGGCAGGAGCGGCATCGGCACCGACATGATTTCCTCGAGCGTGAGCGTTGAAGCCACGAACGTGACGTAGATCGGGAAGGCCACCGCCAGCACGCCGAGGATCAGGACGGCGTGGGAAAGGACGGTCAGCCCGGGGCGCTGCTCGACCATCAGTACTGGACCCGACGCTCGACGAAGCGGAACTGCAGCGCGGTGAGGACGATGACCAGGATCATCAGGATCACCGACTGCGCCGACGAGCCGCCGAGGTCGGCGGCCTTGACGCCGTCGTAGTAGACCTTGTAGACGAGGATCTGCGTCGCCTGCGCCGGCCCGCCCTGCGTGGTGGCATCGATCACGCCGAAGGTGTCGAAGAAGGCGTAGACGATGTTCACCACCAGCAGGAAGAACGTGGTCGGCGAGAGCAAGGGGAACACGATGGTCCAGAAACGGCGCCCGGGCCCGGCACCGTCGATCGCCGCCGCCTCGATGAGCGAGCGCGGGATCGACTGCAGGCCGGCGAGGAAGAAAAGGAAGTTATAGGAGATCTGCTTCCACACCGACGCGACGATGACCAGCAGCATCGCCTGGTCGCCGTTGATGATCCAGTTCCAGTCGATCCCGATGCGCTTGAGCAGGTAGGTGACGATGCCGATCGACGGCGCGAACAGGAACGCCCACAGCACGCCCGCCACAGCCGGCGCCACCGCATAGGGCCAGATCAGCAGCGTGCGATACGCGAGCGCGCCGCGCACCACGCGGTCGGCCATCGCGGCGAGAAGCAGGGCGATGGCGATGCCGCACACCGCGACCAGCGTGCTGAAGAGGGCGGTGGTGCGGAAGGAAGCGAGATAGTACGAATCGCCGAACAGGGCCTCGAAGTTCTGCAGGCCGACGAACTCGGTGCGCAGGCCGAACGCGTCCTGCATCTGGAAGGAGTACCAGGCGGCCTGCGCGGCCGGCCAGAAGAAAAAGACGACCGTTACCGCGATCTGCGGCGCGAGCAGCGCGTACGGCAGCCACGCCGAGCGGAAGACGACACGTTTTTCCAAAGAGCCGGTTCCTCCGCTCCTGTTCCCGAAACGGGGGGTGCGGGGGAAGATTCATCCTCCCCCGCTCCCTTTATCGGCCGGCCGACGCCTCGAACTTGCGCAGGATCTCGTTGCCGCGGCGCACCGCGTCGTCGAGGGCCGCTTTGGCTGCCTTGCGCCCGGCGAAGACGGCTTCCATTTCCTCTTCGATCACCTCGCGGCCCTGCACGAAATTGCCGAAGCGCAGACCTTTCGAGTTGGCCGTCGGCGGCTTGTTCGTCAGCTGCTTGATGGTGGTCTCGGCGCCGGGATTCTGCTCGTAGAAGCCGGTCCTGCGCGTCACCTCGTAGGCGGTCAGCGTGATCGGCACGTAGCCCGTGCTCACATGCCAGTCCATCTGCACGGCGGGCTGCGACAGGAAGGCGAAGAACTTCGCCACCCCCTTGTAATCGACCGGCTTCTTGCCGCCCATCACCCAGAGCGAAGCACCGCCGATGATCGAGTTCTGCGGCGCGCCCTTTACGTCGTCGTAGTAGGGGAGGAAATGCGCCGACCAGGCGAACTTGGCGACCTTCTTGATGCCGGCCTGGGCGCTCGCGCTGCCGGTGAAGAGCGGGCATTCGCCGCTCGAGAACTTGGCGTCGCCCTGGTTCGTTCGCCCGGCGTATGTGAACAGGCCGCGCTTCGCCATGTCGCCGAGCATGGAAATGTGGCGCACGTGCAGCGGCGAGTTGATCGTGAACTGCGTGTCGAAGCCGGCCATCCCGTTTTGCTTCGTGCCGATCGGCACGTTGTGCCAGGCGCTGAAGTTCTCGATGTGCACCCACGACGGCCAGGAGGTCGTGTACACGCACGACTGCCCGCCCGCTTTGAGCTTCTCCGCCGCGCTGAGGAACTCCTTCCAGGTCTTGGGCGCAGCGAGCCCCGCCTTCTTGAGCGCGTCGTCGTTCGTATAGAAGAGCGCGGTCGAGCTGTTGAACGGGAAAGACAGCATGTTGCCCTTCACGTCCGTGTAGTAGCCGCTCACGGTAGGCAGGTAGGCCTTCGGGTCGAAGGGCTCTCCCGCGTCGCTCATCAGCTTGGCGACGGGAACAATGGCGCCCTTTGCGGCCATCATGGTCGCGGTGCCGACCTCGAACACCTGGAGGATGTGGGGAGCGTTGCCGGCGCGATAGGCCGCAATCGCCGCCGTCATCGACTCCGGGTACTGGCCCTTGTAGACCGGCACGACCTTGTAATCCTTCTGCCCCGCGTTGAATTTGGCAGCCATCTCGTTCACCTTCTCGCCGAGCGCGCCGCCCATGGAATGCCACCACTGGATTTCGGTCTGCGCCTGGGCGTTTGCGGACCAGATGCCGGCGGCGACGACTGCGACGAGATACGGCTTGCTCCCCATGCCTGCCTCCCTTGGTGGTTATTCGACCGTCACTGACTTGGCGAGATTGCGCGGCTTATCGACGTCCGTGCCGCGCGCGAGCGCGGTGTGGTACGCGAGCATCTGCAGCGGCACGACGTGCAGCATCGGCGAAAGCGGTCCGGCATGCCCGCCGAGCTCGATGACGTGCACGCTGTCGGAGGCTGCGATGTTGGCCCCCTGGTCTGCGAAAACATAGAGCTCGCCGCCTCGCGCCCGCACTTCCTGCAGATTCGACTTCAGCTTTTCGATCAACGTATCGGAGGGAGCCACGGCGACCACCGGCATCGCGGCATCCACCAGCGCGAGCGGACCGTGCTTCAACTCCCCCGCGGCGTAGGCCTCGGCATGGATGTAGGAGATCTCTTTCAGCTTCAGCGCGCCTTCCATGGCGATCGGCCAATGGATGCCGCGGCCCAGGAAGAGAGCGTGCTCCTTGCCGGCGAACTGCTTCGACCACGCCGCCACCTGCGGCTCCACCGCCAGCACCTGAGCCATTGCCGCCGGCAGGTGGCGCAGCGCCTGCAAATGGCTGCGCTCGGCCCCTGCATCGAGTCGGCCGCGCACGCGCGCGATGACCAGCGCAAGCAGAAACAGCGCGGCGAGCTGCGTGGTAAACGCCTTGGTGGACGCTACGCCGATCTCCGGGCCGGCGCGCGTCAGGAAGCGCATGCGCGAAGCCCGCACGAGAGAGCTTTCCGGCACGTTGCAGATGGAGAGCGTCGCCCTGTAGCCTAGGCCCTTGGCGTGCTCGAGCGCCGCCAGGGTGTCGGCGGTCTCGCCGGATTGCGAGATGGTGACGAACAGACCCTTCGCATCCGGCACGGAGCGGCGATAGCGGTATTCGCTCGCGATCTCGGCGCGCGTCGGCAGGCCGGCGATATCCTCCAGCCAGTAGCGCGCGATGAGGGCGGCGTGGTAGCTCGTGCCGCAAGCCACGATGTGCATCGAAGTGGCGTCGCGCAGCAGGGCTTCTGCCTCGGTGCCGAAGAGGCCGGGCTGCAGCGAGCTCGCGCCGCTCACCACCTCGAGCGTGTTGGCCAGGGCGCCCGGCTGCTCGTGGATCTCCTTCTGCATGTAATGCTGGTACGGGCCCAGCGCGACCGCCTCGTCGGTCATCTCCGACACATGCACCGGGCGCTCGACCGGCTTGCCGCGCGCGTCCGCGACGCGGTAACCGGTCGGCCGGATCTCCGCGCAATCGCCGTCTTCGAGGTACACCACGCGGCGGGTGACCGGGAGCAGCGCCGAAACGTCGGAAGCGGCGAAATTCTCCCCTTCACCGATGCCGAGCAGGAGCGGCGGGCCGCGGCGCGAGACGACCACCGCGTCCGGGTCCTGCGCCGAAACCACCGCGATGGCAAAGGCGCCTTCCAGCTCGGCGACCGCGCGCACCGCAGCCGAGAACAAGGAGTCGCTGCTCTTGCGGTATTCGGCGACCAGGTGCGCGACGACTTCCGTGTCGGTTTCCGAGAGGAAGACATAACCGGCGCGCTTGAGCCGCTCGCGGATGCTTTCGTGGTTCTCCACGATGCCGTTGTGCACGATGGCGAGATCGCCGGAAACGTGCGGATGTGCATTGCGCTCGGTCGGTGCGCCGTGCGTCGCCCACCGCGTATGGGCGATACCGGTAAGGCCGTTCACTTTTTGGGCGCTCGATTGCGTGGCGAGCTCGGCCACGCGCCCCGCGGCGCGTACGCGCTTCAAAGTATGGCCGTTGATGACCGCGATGCCCGCCGAGTCGTAGCCGCGATATTCGAGCCGCCGAAGGCCTTCGATCAGGACGGGGACGATGTCGCGGCGCGCGGCCGCTCCGACGATGCCGCACATCGAGTCAGCTCTTCTCTTTCTTCTTGGGCGGCTTCCATCCCGGGATGGAAACCTGGCGCGCGCGCGCCACGGTCAGCTGGCCCGCCGGCGTGTCCTTGCTGATCGTCGAACCGGCGCCGATGTAGGAGCCGCGCGCGATGCGCACCGGCGCGACGAGGGTGGCGTCCGAGCCGATGAAGCAATCGTCCTCGATGACGGTGCGATGCTTGGCCGCACCGTCGTAATTGCAGGTGATGGTTCCGGCGCCGACGTTCACCCGTGCGCCCACCTCGCTGTCGCCGATGTAGGAAAGGTGATTGGCTTTCGCCGCGACGCCGAGCCGGCTTGCCTTCACTTCGACGAAGTTGCCGATATGCACCTCGTCGGCGAGGCTGGACCCGGGCCGAAGGCGCGCGTACGGCCCGATGCGGCAGCGCAGCCCGATTTGCGAATCCTCGAGGTGAGAAAAGGCGTGCACCTCGGTGTGGTCGCCGACGGTGACATTGCGCAGCACGCAATTCGGGCCGACACGCACGCCCTCGCCGAGCACGACGCGGCCCTCGAAGACGCAATTCACGTCGATCGCGACGTCGCGGCCGCATTCGAGCGACCCGCGCACGTCGATGCGCGCAGGATCGGCCAGCCCGACGCCGTGGTCGAGCAGGGCGTCGGCCTGTCGCCGCTGGAAGATTCGCTCCAGCGCCGCCAGCTCGCGCTTCGAATTCACACCCGCCACCTCGCTCGCGTCTTCCACCTTCACCGCATTGACCGCCACCTTCTCGTTTACGGCCATCGTGACGACGTCGGTGAGGTAATACTCTTTCTGCGCGTTGTCGTTGCGCAGGCGTGCGAGCCAGGCGGCGAGGCGCGCCGTGCCAAGCGCCATCAGGCCGGCATTGATCTCGCGCACCGCACGCTGCGCCGCCGTCGCATCCTTGTCTTCGACGATCCTTTCGATGCTTCCCGCGGCGTTGCGGATGATGCGGCCGTAGCCGCGCGGGTCTTCCAGATCCGCGGTCATCACCGCCATGCCGCCTTTGGCCGCTTCGACCAGACGCTGCAGGGTCGTCGGCCGCACCAAGGGCACGTCGCCGTAAAGAATGAGTGCATCGCCGTCCATTGCGAGAAGTGGGAGCGCCTGCTGCACGGCGTGGCCGGTGCCGAGCTGCTCGCCCTGCAGCACCCACTGAACGCCGTTGCCGTCGAACGCGGCGCGCACCGCCTCGGCGCCATGACCGTGAACCACGATCACGCGGCGCGGATTCACCGCGCGGGCCGCGTCGAGCACGTGGGCAAGCAGGGGCCGGCCGGCGAGAGGATGCAGCACTTTGGGCAGCCCGGATCGCATGCGCTTGCCGAGACCGGCTGCAAGCACGATCACATCGAGTGGCATCGAGGCATTTTAGCTAATATCGCCTGCGGTGCTGACCCCCGAGCTGGCGAGCCGTTTCGCGCGCGTCGCGCTTTCGAACATCGATCGCGAATATCCGCGGCGCGTCGACCACCTGATGGCCACGGCCGGGGACGAGCTGCGGCCACGCGCGCTGCATCCGGCCTTCTACGGCAGCTATGACTGGCATTCCGCCGTGCACATGCACTGGCTGCTGGTCCGCATCCTGCGCCTCTATCCGGTCCTCGGCGATGCAAAGACCATCGCCGAGGCGCTCGATCGCCATCTTGCGCCCGAGGCGCTGGCGCAGGAGCTTGCCTATTTCCGCACCGCGTCCGCTCGCAGCTTTGAACGGCCCTATGGCTGGGCCTGGCTGCTTGAGCTCCAGGCCGAAGCGATCGCATGCAAGGCGCGATGGTCGTCTGCCCTCGCACCGCTTGCCACCGAGCTCGCCGGGCGTTTCACGCGCTTCATCGACGCTTCGCCCTATCCGGTGCGCGCCGGAAGCCACGGCAATACCGCCTTTGCCTGCCTGCTCGCCCTCGATTACGCGCGTGCGGCGAAGGATGCGGCCCTGGAATTTTCCATCCGCAAGGCCGCGCGCCGCTGGTACGGCGCCGATCTGAATGCGCCGCTGGCGTATGAGCCATCGCTTGACGACTTCCTCTCGCCGAGCCTCGTCGAGGCATTGCTCCTGCACGAGGTCATGCCGCCGGGGGAGTTTTTCGCCTGGGTCGAACGGTTCGCGCCCCACGGGTTTTCGCTGCTGGCGGATCCGCCCACCGTGACCGACCACGACGATCCGAAGCAAAGCCACCTGGACGGGCTGTGCCTGACGCGCGCCTGGTGCTTCGAGCGGCTGGGCGACAGCGCTTCAGCCAGGCAACTGGTCGAAGCCGCCCTGCCGCACGTGACCGGCGGCGACTATGCGGGCGAGCACTGGCTTGCGTCTTTCGCCGTGCTCGCGCTCAGCGCGGCAGCTCTGAAAACCCCATGAGGAATTCGTCGACCGCGCGGGCGCACTGCCGGCCCTCGCGAATCGCCCAGACGACGAGCGACTGACCGCGGCGCGTATCGCCGGCGGCGAACAGCTTGGGCGTCGAAGTCGCGTATGCCTTGGCGCCGTCGGTATCGGCCCTGGCGTTGCCGCGCGCGTCCTTCTGCACGCCGAACTCGTCGAGCAGCGACTGCAGCGGCGAGACGAAACCCATGGCGAGAAGCACGAGGTCCGCCGGCAGCGTGAATTCGGAGCCGGCCACTTCGCTCGGCTTGCCGTCTTTCCACTCGAGCCGCACGGCCTTCAAGCCTTTCACCCGGCCGTTTTCGGCGACGAATTCTTTCGTTGCGATCGACCAGTCGCGCTGCACGCCCTCCTCATGAGAGGAGGAAGTGCGCAGCCGCGTCGGCCAATAGGGCCAGACGGGATTGCGCTCGACGTCCGGCGGCATCGGCAGAAGCTCCAGCTGCGTCACGGACTTCGCGCCATGGCGGTTGGACGTGCCGACGCAGTCGGAGCCGGTGTCGCCGCCGCCGATGACGATGACGTGCTTGTCCGTGGCCCAGAGGTCGGCGACCTGCATGTCGCCGGCGACGCGCTTGTTCTGCAGCGGCAGGAACTCCATCGCGAAATGCACGCCGGCAAGCTGACGGCCGGGAATCGGCAGATCCCTCGGCGTCTCCGCGCCGGCCGCGAGGACCACGGCATCGAACTGCGCGCCGAGCTGCTCGGCGCTCACGCTCTCTTTGGCATCGCTCGCCACACCGGGCGGCAGCGGTTGCTTGCCGACGAGCACGCTGGTGCGAAAGCGCACGCCTTCCGCGCGCAGCTGGTCCAGGCGGCGATCGATCACGCCCTTGTCGAGCTTGAAGTCCGGGATGCCGTAGCGAAGCAGCCCGCCGATGCGGTCGCTCTTTTCGAACACCGTGACCTCGTGTCCGGCGCGGGCGAGTTGCTGCGCGCACGCGAGCCCCGCAGGGCCGGAGCCGACCACCGCGACGCGGCGCCCGGTCGGATGGGGCGCGCGCTGCGGCCGTACCCAGCCCTCTTCCCATGCCTTGTCGGCGATGGCGTGCTCGATCGATTTGATGCCCACCGGCTCGTCGTTGATGCGCAATACGCAGGCCTCTTCGCACGGCGCCGGACAGACACGGCCGGTGAACTCGGGGAAGTTGTTCGTCGAGTGGAGCACCTCGATGGCGCGCTTCCAGTCCTGCCGGTAAACCAGGTCGTTCCAGTCCGGAATGATGTTGTTGACCGGGCAGCCGCTCTGGCAGAACGGGATGCCGCAATCCATGCAGCGCGCACCCTGCAAGCCGGCCGCTTCATCGGCGAGCCGGAGGTAGAACTCGCGATAGTGCTTCCTGCGCGCCTCGGCCGGCTCGTGCGGCTCTTCCAGGCGCTCGTGCTCGAGGAATCCGGTGATCTTGCCCATCAGGCGGCCACCTTGCGTTGCGATGCGAGCTCGCCGAGCGCACGGCGGTATTCCTTCGGGAACACCTTCACGAAGCGGTTGCGATACTGCGCCCACTTCTCCAGCACCTCGCTCGCCCGGCGCGAATTCGTGTAGCGCGCGTGATTCTCGATCAGCTGCCGCACGGCGGCCTCGTCGGATTGCTGGTGGTGCCAGAGCTCGCGCGGCAGCCTTGCCTGCTGCTCCGACTCGGGAAGCAGCGGCTCCAGGTCCACCATCGCCGTGTTGCAGCGGCGCGCGAAGTCACCCTCGAGGTCGAGCACGTAGGCGATGCCGCCCGACATGCCTGCGGCGAAATTGCGGCCGCTCGCGCCGAGCACGACCACCGTGCCGCCGGTCATGTATTCGCAGCCGTGGTCGCCAACGCCTTCCACGACCGCGCGGGCGCCGGAGTTCCTGACGGCAAAGCGTTCGCCGGCGACGCCGCGGAAATAGGCCTCGCCCGCGATGGCGCCGTAGAGGACGACGTTGCCGGTGATGATGTTGTCGGACGGCTCGCCGCGGAACTTGGGCGACGGCTGCACGCTGATGCGCCCGCCCGACAGGCCTTTGCCGCAGTAGTCGTTCGTATCGCCGACCAGATCCAGCGTCACGCCGCGGGCGAGGAAGGCGCCGAAGCTCTGGCCCGCCGAACCCGCCAGCCGGACATGCACCGTATCGTCGGGCAAGCCCTCGTGGCCATAGCGCTTCGCGATCTCGTACGACAGCATCGTGCCGACGGTGCGATTGATGTTGCGGATCGGCATCTCGATGGTGACCTTCTCGCCCCGCTCGATCGCCGGCTGCGCCAGCTCGATCAGGCGGTTGTCCAGCGCCTTCTTCAGGCCGTGATCCTGCCGCTCGCAGTGTCGGCGGGCGACTTCGCCCGGCATGCGCGGCGTAGCGAACACCTTGGAGAAATCGAGGCCGCGCGCCTTCCAGTGCTCGATGCCCTTCTTCATGTCGAGGAGCTCGGTGCGCCCGATCAGCTCATCGACCTTGCGCACGCCCAGCTGCGCCATCAGCTCCCGCGCTTCCTCCGCGACGAAGAAGAAGTAGTTCACCACGTGCTCGGGCTTGCCCTCGAACTTCTTGCGCAGCACCGGGTCCTGCGTGGCCACGCCGACGGGGCAGGTGTTGAGGTGGCACTTGCGCATCATGATGCAGCCCTCGACGACGAGCGGCGCCGTCGCGAAGCCGAATTCATCCGCGCCGAGGATCGCTCCGATGACGACGTCGCGGCCGGTCTTCATCTGCCCGTCGACCTGGACCGCAATGCGGCCGCGCAGCCGGTTCAGCACCAGCGTCTGCTGGGTCTCGGCGAGACCGAGCTCCCAGGGCGTGCCGGCATGCTTGATCGACGACCAAGGCGACGCCCCGGTGCCGCCGTCATGCCCGGCGATCGTGACGTGGTCGGACTTGCCCTTCGCCACGCCGGCGGCGATGGTGCCGACGCCGACCTCCGAAACGAGCTTCACCGAGATCATCGCCTCGGGATTCGAATTCTTCAGATCGTGGATCAGCTGCGCCAAGTCCTCGATCGAATAGATGTCGTGGTGCGGCGGCGGCGAGATCAACTCGACGCCCGGGGTCGAGTAGCGCAGCTCGGCGATGTATTCCGATACCTTGCGCCCCGGCAGCTGGCCGCCCTCGCCGGGCTTCGCGCCCTGCGCCATCTTGATCTGGATCTGGTCGGCGGACGAGAGATATTCCGCCGTGACGCCGAAGCGGCCCGAGGCAACCTGCTTGATGCGCGAACGCAGCGAATCGCCATCTTGCAGGGGAATGTCGACCTCGACAGC
>DATDCR010000079.1:0-3456 GCA_036524215.1 Burkholderiales bacterium | reverse complement strand
CACGTTCGTCGTGATGGGCCAGGGACCGGGCATGCACTACCGCGACATGATCAGCATGATCGAAGCCGGCCTCGCCGAGGAGTTGCAATCGGACGCGCCGCTCCCTCCATCGCGCGGCGGACGCCTGTCGCGGCGCGTGCGGCACTTTCCGATCTCGCCCAGCGTCGACATCCGCCCCGACGAGCGCGGCGCCTACCAGGTGCTCTCGATCGTGGCGAGCGACCGGCCGGGGCTGCTTTACGGCGTGGCGCGCATCCTGGCACGGCACCATATCAGCCTGCAGACCGCCCGCATCAACACGCTGGGCGATCGCGCCGAGGACGTGTTCCTCGTCTCGGGGGAGGCGTTGAGCGCGCCGAAGGAAGTGCTGCACCTCGAGCAGGAGCTCCTGCAGGAGCTCAGTCTTCCGGCGGCAGCGCCTCTCCTGGGAACAGCGCCTCGTTGAAGCCGAACTTGGCGAGGTCGCGCAGGCGCATCGGGTAGAGGATGCCGTCGAGGTGGTCGACCTCGTGCTGCACCACGCGCGCATGGAAGTCGTCCACGTCGCGCTGGAAGGCGTTGCCTTCTTCGTCTAGACCGCTGTAACGCAGCCGCTTGTAGCGCGGCACGAGGCCGCGCATGCCCGGCACCGAGAGGCATCCTTCCCACCCCTCCTCCATCTCTTCGCCCAGCGGCGTGAGCACGGGGTTGATCAGCACGGTGTCGGGCACTTCCTCGACGTGCGGATAGCGCGGATTGGCGTGCACGCCGAAGATCACGACGCGCAGGCCGACGCCGATCTGCGGCGCGGCGAGGCCGGCGCCGTTGAGATGGGCCATCGTATCGCGCATGTCGCGCAGCAGCTCCGCGAGCTCGGGCGTGCCGAACGAGGTGACTTCCTGCGAGCGCTGCAGGAGTCGAGGATCGCCCATGCGCAGCACCTCGCGGATCATTCGCAGCACTTCTCGATGATGCGTCGCACTCGCCCCATCGCTTCCTCGAGCACGGCGCCGATCTTCTCCAGGGGCACGGCGCGCTGGCTGTCGCCGCGGCCGGCGGCGAAGTTGGCGACGACGGCCACCGTGGCGTACTCGAGGCTGATCTCGCGCGCGAGGGCGGCCTCCGGCATGCCGGTCATGCCGACGAGGTCGGCGCCGTCGCGCTCGAGCCGGTCGATCTCCGCCGCGGTTTCGAGCCGCGGTCCCTGCGTCGCCGCGTACACGCCGCGATCGACCACCGCCTCGCCGCAGGCCTTTGCCGCCGCGAGGAGCTTTTCGCGCACCGCGCGCGAATAAGGCTCCGTAAAGTCGATGTGGTTGACGGGCACGCCGCGGCCCTCGAAGAAGGTGGCGTGGCGGCCCCAGGTGTAGTCGATGACCTGGTGCGGAATGACCAGCGAGCCGGGGTGCAGGGCGTCGCGGATCGCGCCGACCGAGGCGACCGACACGACCTCCGACGCGCCGGCCTCCTTCAGCGCCCACAGGTTGGCGCGGTAATTGACCTCATGCGGCGCGATCGTGTGCCCGTAGCCATGGCGCGCGAGGAACACCACCTCGGAGCTGCCGATGCGGCCGAGGGTGAGCGCGCCGGAGGGCTCGCCATAGGGCGTGCGCGCCACCTTGCGCCGGATCACCTCCATGTTGCCGAGCTTGCTGAGCCCGCTGCCGCCGATGATCGCGAGCACGCCTAGCTTTCCTTCATGGCGCGGATTTCCGGAAGGTTGCGCCAGAACCCCTTCGCGTCCATCCCGTAGCCGAAGACGAAGCGGTCCTCGACCTGCAGGCCGACGAAATCGGCGCGGATCGGTTTGTCGATCTTCAGCACCTTCTCGACCAGCACCGCGCAATGGAAGCTCGCCGCGCCGAGCTCGAGCAGCCGCTCGCGGATCGCCGCCATCGTCTGCCCGCCATCCAGGATATCGTCGAGCACCAGCACCGCCCTGCCGCGCACGCTCGCCGGCGGGGTGACCCGCCAGTCGATGTTGGCGACGCCCTTGGTCTGCGCGCCATAGCGCGAAGCATGGATGTAATCGAAGTCGAGCGGAAAATGCAGCAGCGGCAGGATCTGGCCGGCGAACACGACCGCGCCGCCCATCACCGCCAGCACCAGGGGATAGCTCTGCGCGAGCTCGCCGCTCACCTGCGCGGCAACGCGGCGCAGGGCGGCCTGCACGTCATCCGCGCTGGCGATCGGCTCCGACTCCTGCAGGAAGCGCCAGGCGCGCTCGACCTCCGTCATGCGGCGGAGTCTAGCGTGACTTCAGATAGCGCGTGAATGCCGGTCCGGTCTCGGGATGGCGCACGCCGAACTCGACGGTGGCTTCGAGGTAGCCGAGCTTCGAGCCGCAGTCGAAGCGCCGGCCGGGCAGCCTCACGGCGAACGCCTTCTCGTGCTTGAGGAGCGCGGAGATGGCATCGGTGAGCTGGATTTCGCCGCCGGCACCGGGCGTCACTTCGTTCAGCAAGTCGAAGATGCGCGGCGTCAGCACGTAGCGCCCGATCACCGCCAGGTTGGACGGCGCTTGCGCCGGCTTCGGCTTCTCGACGATGCTGTGGATGCGGGCGAGATCGCCCTGCATGGCGTCGATCGTCACGATGCCGTAGCTCTGGGTCTGCTCGCGCGGCACTTCCTCCACGCCCAGCAGGGAGCAGCCTTCCTTTTCGAAGATCTGCGCCATGCGCGCCACCGCCGGCGGGTTGCTGTCCATCAGGTCGTCGGCGAGCAGGACGGCGAAGGGGTCGTTGCCGACCACCGGCTGAGCGCAAAGGACGGCGTGGCCCAGGCCGAGCGGCTCGGGCTGCCTTATATAGATGCAGCGCACTCCCTCCGGCAGCACGGAGCGCACCTGCGCCAGCAAAGCCTCCTTGCCCTTGCGCTCGAGCTCGGTCTCGAGCTCGTAGGCCTTGTCGAAGTGGTCCTCGATCGCGCGCTTGTGCCGGCCAGTCACGAAGATCATGTCGGTGATGCCGGCCGCGGCCGCTTCTTCCACCGCGTACTGGATGAGCGGCTTGTCGACGATCGGCATCATCTCCTTCGGGCTCGCCTTCGTCACGGGCAGGAACCGGCTGCCGAACCCGGCCACCGGAAACACCGCTTTGCGCAGTTTCGGCATCAAAGCTCCTTCAGCAACCGCATGAACTCGCCTTCCTCGATTACCTTCACGCCAAGCGCGCGCGCCTTGTCGAGCTTGCTGCCCGCCTCGGCGCCGGCGACCACGTAGTCGGTCTTCTTCGACACCGCCGCGGCGACCTTGTGGCCGCGCGCTTCCAGCGCCTCGCGTGCCTCGTCGCGCGTCATGCCGGCAAGCGATCCGGTCAGCACGAACGTCTTGCCGCCTGCGGCGGCGGCGAGCTTGGGGGCCGCAGCAACGGCGACCTGCCCGGCCAGCTGCGCGATGACCTGGCGGTTATGCGGCTCGTGCACGAACTTCTGGATGCTGTCGCTCAACTCCGGTCCGATGCCTTCCAGCGGCACTTC
>DATDCR010000078.1:0-24140 GCA_036524215.1 Burkholderiales bacterium | reverse complement strand
CACGCTCAAGCACGGCGACAGCTTCGCCATGTTCGACGAGCTCGGCGACGTCTTCGAGGTGGAGCACAGCCCGGCGGGGCTGTTCCACCACGACACCCGCTTTCTCTCGCGGCTGCAGTTCACGCTCGAAGGGCACCGGCCGATGGTGCTTTCGTCGACGGTGCAGCCGGACAACGTGATGCTCGACGTCGACCTCACCAACCCCGACCTGTTCGATGCCGAGGGACGCCTGCAGCTTGCCAAGGACACCTTCCACATCGCGCGCGCCAAGTTCCTCTGGCAGGCGTGCTGCTACGAGCTGTTCATCGTCACGAGCTATTCCGAGCAGCGGCGCAGGCTGCGGCTCGCGCTCGACTTCGGCGCCGATTTCGCCGACGTGTTCGAGATCCGCGGCTATCGCCGCTCGCGCCGCGGCGCCGTGGCGGCGCGCGTCGCCGGTCCGGCGGAAGTGGTCTTCGACTACGCCTCGATCGACGGCCTGCCGCGCAGCACCCGCATCTGCTTCGCCCCGCCGCCGGCGCGCCTTGCCGCCCGCGCATCCGAGGGACGCGCGGAATTCGAGCTCGATCTGGGCGCGCGCGAGCGCCGGCCGATCGCGGTGACGGTGCAGTGCGTGGAAGGCGCCGCCGCCGCTCCCGCCGAGCGTCGTTTCTTCGTCGTGCGGCGCACGGCGCGCCGCGCGCATTCCGCCGCGCGCGAGGCCGCGCCCCTGATCGAGACCTCGAACGTCATCTTCAACAGCGTGCTCGAGCGCTCGAGCGCCGACCTGGCCATGCTGATGACCGACACGCCGCACGGCCCCTATCCGTATGCCGGCGTGCCGTGGTTCTCGACCGCGTTCGGGCGCGACGGCATCCTCACCGCGATCGAGATGCTGTGGCTCGAGCCGCAGGTCGCGCGCGGCGTGCTGCGCTTTCTCGCCGCGCATCAGGGGACCGCGGAGGATCCGGCCGCCGACATGGAGCCGGGCAAGATCCTCCATGAGATGCGCGAGTGCGAGCTGGCGCGGCTGGGCGAGGTGCCCTTTGCGCGCTATTACGGCTCGATCGACTCGACGCCGCTTTTCGTGGCGCTTGCCGGCATGTACTGGCAACGCACGCGCGACGCCGCCACGCTGAAGGAAATCTGGCCGCACGTGAAGGCGGCGCTCGCGTGGATCGAGCGCTCGGGCGACCGCGACGGCGACGGCTTCGTGGAATACGAGCGGCGCCGCGCGAGCGGCCTTGCCAATCAGGGCTGGAAGGATTCCGACGATTCGGTCTTCCACGCCGACGGACGCATCGCCACAGGCCCGATCGCGCTCTGCGAGGTGCAGGCTTACGTCTACCTCGCCTACCGACTCGGCGCCCAGCTCGCCGTGGACATGGACGACTATCCGCTGTCGGCGGGGCTCACGCTGAAGGCGGAAAAGCTGCGGCGCGAATTCGAAGCGCGCTTCTGGGACGAAGAGCTCGGCACCTACGCGCTCGCGCTCGACGGCGACAAGCAGCCGTGCCGGGTGCGCACCTCGAATGCCGGCCACTGCCTGTTCGCCGGCATTGCGGCGCCCGAGCACGCCGCACGCGTCGCCGAGGGACTGCTGTCCGCCGATTTCTTCAGCGGCTGGGGCATCCGCACGCTGAGCCGCCGGGAGCGGCGCTTCAACCCGGCGTCCTATCACAACGGCTCGGTGTGGCCGCACGACAACGCGGTGATCGGCTTAGGGCTCGCGCGCTACGGGCATTCGAACGGCGCGCTCGCGCTGACCACGGCGCTCTTCGATGCGGCCGCGCACATGCACCTGCGCCGGCTGCCCGAGCTCTTCTGCGGCTTCGAGCGCAAGCGCGGCAAGGCGCCGACGCTCTATCCCGTAGCGTGCGCGCCCCAGGCCTGGGCAGCGGTCACGCCCTTCGCGCTGATCCAGGCTTGCCTGGGCATCGAAGTCGACTGCGGGGCGAAGAAGCTGCGCCTGCGGCAGCCGCGCCTGCCGCATTTCCTCGACTGGATGATGGTCAGGCGCCTGGACATCGGCGGCGCGAAGGTCGACCTGATGATGCGCCGGCATGAATCGAGCGTGGCCGTCAACCTGCTTTCCCGCGAGGGCAGCGCGGAGATCGAGGTGATGCTCTGAGGCTTGGTTACCTGGGTTGCCAAACCGCCCGCCTGCGAAATGCCCCCTGAAGGAGAACCGCCGCCAGCGGCATCATAGGCAACCATGCTCTCCATTTCTGCCAGATATCCCCCGGTCGGCTCGCGCTGGAAAGACGGCGACCGGCGCGCGCAACGCACCGTGCAGGTGATCCGCATCGACGAAGCGAAGAAGCGCGTGCGCATCCACTGCATCGAGACCGATGTGCTGTCCTGGGCCAAGCCCGAGCGCTTCAACGGCCGCACCCGCGGCTACATCCGCCTCTAGGCCTTCTGCGCGGGCAGCGCCGCGAGCAGCTGCTCGAGCGTGACGGGTTTCGTGAAGTGATGGTGGAAGCCGGCGGCGCGTGCGCGCTCGACTTCCTCCGGCGAGCCGTGCCCCGTGACTGCGATCAGCCGCACGCCCTCGCCCCACGATTGCGCGCGGATCGACTCGGCGAGCGCGTAGCCGGACATGTCCCGCATGCCGATGTCGAGCACGGCGGCCTGCGGCCGGATCTCGGCGCCCAGCTTGAGCGCTTCGACGCCGCTCGCGGCCTTGTAGGTGTCATGGCCCGCCATGCGCAGCAGCGCACTCAGCGTATGCGCGGCGTCGGGATTGTCGTCGACCACCAGGATGCGCACCCGCTCGGCGCTCTCGCGCATGCGCACCGCGGCGCGCACGGCATCGCGGAACTCGATCGCGGCGCTCTCGCTGCCGGCGTGCAGCTCGCGCTCCGGCAGATCGATGTAGGCCACCGCACCGAGCGCCTCGCAGGCTTCGCGCATGGCCGCGAGCGCGGTGCCGCCGAGCTGGGTCGGCGTGGCGCGGCAGCCGATGAAAGGGATCTGGCGGGTCGGCGGATAGGTTTTCACGCGCTCCAGGAAATGCAGCATCTGCGAGCCTTCGAAGTGCTGGCCGCAGACGATCGCATCGAAGGCCAGGCTTGTCGCCAGCGCGCCGCCCTGCAGGAGGTCGAGGCCTTCGGTGAGCGTATGCACGGGAACCAGGAGGAACTCGTCGCCGAGGATGCGCGCGAGTGCCGCGCAGCCATCGGGGCGCTCGGCGAGGAGGACGCGCGGCTTCCTCTGCGCCCGGGCTGACCCATTGTCCGCGACCGCCTGCGGTGTCTCGAGGACGACGTCGAGCACCTTCTCGAGCACCTCCTGCGGCGGCGAGGCACGGCCGGCGACCCACAGGGCGAGGTCGTGCGGATGCACGCCGAGCGCGTCCGCGAGCTTTTCCCGCCCCCCCTTCAGCGCCATCGCGCGCTTGAGCAGCCGCGCTGACGTCTGGAGGTCTGGCTTGTCGTTCCCCACCCGCGGAAATCATACGGACTTGAAGCCGAGTCGGGAATATCCCGACATCGCATTTCTGCGGCGAGGAACCTAGAACTGGGGCGAGCGGCCGGGCTTGAAGACGGGAGGCAGGCTCTGCTCGACGGTCGCGTCTACGTCGACCTGGCTGCGGATGAACTTGGCGAGCGCCAGGGCGAACCGGACGCGCTCGATGGCGATCCGCTCCGGGTATTCCTGCATCGCGAGCTGCAGCTGCTCCTCGAGCTGCACCATCTTGTTCCTCAGCTCGGGGGCAAGGCCGGGCGCGCCGAAATTCATACGCTGCGCAGGCGGGTTGCCGCGTCGGCGCTCGCCTCCGGGCTCGCCAGAAGCGCGCCGTGGCGCCCGGCTTCGGCGCGGATATAGCGCACCAGCGCGATGATCATGCGCTGGCGTTCCTTGGTCAGCGTCTTCGGGAACTCGGCGAGCGTGAGCTGCGCCTGCTCTTCGATCTGGTCGAGCTTCTGGTTGAACTCGTCGTGGTCCATTTATGGTTATGTCCCTGCAGGAAGCCGAGCTAAAGCTAGCGGAGGCGGCGCGCCGGCGCAGTCGCGCGCGACCGCATCTTTTTGTCGTCGCACCACTACAAGCGCTTGGAAACATGCAAGAAAGTGCTAGAGCTGTAACCTGCCGGCGCCTCTACTGCGCGGCATGGCTCTCCAACCTCAGCAGATCCTGGTGGTCGAGGACAACATCGACCAGGCGCAAACCCTCTGCCTGCTCCTCGAGTCGATGGGACACCGGGCGGAAGCGGCGACCAGCGGCCCCGCGGCGCTCGACAAGGCCCGTCGCGTGCGCCCGCAGGTCGTGCTGCTCGATCTGGGCCTGCCGGGCCTGGACGGCTTCGAAGTCGCGCGGCGCCTGCGACAGGAGCATGGCGAGGGCATGCGCATCATCGCGGTGACCGCGTACGCGAGCGAGAACGACCGGCGCCAGTCGCGCGAAGCGGGATGCGAGATCCATCTGGTCAAGCCCGCCGACCCGCGCTTCATCGAAAGCCTGCTCGGCTAGCTACCTCGGCCTCAGGAGCGAGAGCCGTCGGATCAGCGTTTGCGGCTCATACGGCTTGGCGATGAACTCGTGGAAGCCGGCGAGCCGGGCCATCCGGCGATCGGCTTCGTCGCTGTAGGCGCTGACTGCCACCAGGACCGGGCAGCGCTCGCCGTAGCGGCGGGTCAGCTCTTCGGCGATCTCGAGCCCGTTGCGCTCGGGCATGACGATGTCGAGGAGCACGACATCGGGCCGGAATTCCGCCACCACCGCTTCGACCGAGGCCGCTTCGCGTAGCAGACGAACCTCCATGCCCTCCTCGCGGCAGAGCAGCCCGAGCGAGAGCAGGCTGTCGCGCTCGTCATCCACGATGAGCACGCGCAATCGCCGCTGTTGATCGGAGACCACGGAATTCGCCGGCGAGAGCGCCAGCAAGAAACACACCGCAAGCTAAGGCCCGAGCAGATCCTTCCACTTGGCGCGCGTTTTTTCCTGCAGCGCCTTGCTCGCCTCGGCGACGGCCGGGAAGTCGGTGAGGTGATCCCACGGCCGGCAGGCATCGATGACGGCCTTCGACGTGAGCGGCGCGGCGTAGCGATAGGCGACGAACATCGGATCGTTCTTCGAGCCCATGCCGCGCTCGATGATGTCGATGTCGATCGCCGGGTCGGTGCGCGTGGCGACCGCCCACATCACTTCCTGCAGGTTCGCCGGGTCGATGTCCTCGTCGACCACGATCGAATAGCGCGACAGGTAGGCGCCCACGCCGCACTGGCTGAGGATGTGTCCGGCCTGGCGCGCGTGGCCGGCATAGCGCTGCTTGATCGCCACGACGTTGAACATGCGGGCGCCGCCGATCTCGTGGGCCCAGACCGATTTCACGTCGGGCACCCCGGCCGCGACGAGCGCATCCATGAGCAGCGCCGAGCGCATCACGGCCTTGGAGTACGAATAATCGTTCGGCGGCTTGGCCGGCGGGCTGCCGAGCAGGATCGGGTCGGTCCGGTAGTAGACCCGCTCGACGCTGACCACCGGCGCGCGTCCCTCCTTGCCCGGGTAGTAGCCGTGGAACTCGCCGAACGGCCCTTCCGTGCGCTCGTCGTCGGGCTCGACATGCCCTTCGAGCACGATCTCCGCGGCGGCCGGAAACGGAAGCCCCGTAAGCTGGCCTTCGATCAGCGCGACGGGCTGGTCCAGGATCGCGCCGACATAGTTGTACTCGCACATGCCGAACGGCACCTCGATGCCGGAGATCAGGTAGCCCAGCGGATCGCAGCCGAGCACGATGACGACGGGAAAGCGCTTGCCGGCGGCCTTGTGCTTCTCGTAATGGATGCGGCCGTGCTTGCCCGGCACCATGTCGAGCGCGACGTGGTTCCTGTCGAGGAGCTGCACGCGGTACGTGCCGACGTTGATCCAGTCGGAGTCGAGATCGCGCGTCACGACCGAGCAGCCGGTGCCGATGTAGCGTCCGCCGTCGAGCTCGTGCCACAGCGGCGCCGGGAACTTCAGCAGATCCGGCTCCTTGTCGATGTGCTCGAGCGCGGGGCCGCTCTTCACGAGCACCGGCGGCATGCGCGATGCCGCCGCCTGCCATTGCGCCGGCTTGCCGCGCAGCGACTCGACCAGGCCCCGGTGCGTCCTTTCCAGCGGCAGCCGCAGGATCGACGAAAGTCGCGCCGGAGCGCTCGTGCTGCAGGTGAGCACGCGCAGTCCCTTGGCATACCCCTTGATCTCGTCGAAGAGCAGCGCGGGATTCTTCTCCTTCTTGACGTTCAGCTCGCTGATCGCGCCGAGCTCGAGATTCCAGTCGGCGCCGCGCACCGTCTTGAGCTCGCCGAGCTTCTCCATCTCGGCCAGCCAGGCGCGCAAGTCCAGTGGATTCGGATTCATCGGGGAAATAGGGTCAGATCAGCTTGGCGATGACCGGGAAGTATTCGGTCGTATGGCCGGCGGCGAGCGCCTTTTCGAGCAGCAGCTTGGCGTTGTGGGCGCCGCTCATCTCGAGCTTCACCTGCTTCGCCAGCTCGAGCGCGTAGTCGAGGTCCTTCAAGGCGTACTCGACGGAAAACGCGCGCTGCGGGAACTGCATCGGCAGCATCGACTTCATGCCGTGATGGCGCAGCGCGAAGCTGTCGGCCGAGCCTTTCGAGAGCACCTCGAGCGACTTCGCCGGATCGAGCCCGAGCTTGCGGATGAGCGCGAGCCCCTCGGCGATCGCCGCGACGTTCTGGAACAGGATCATGTTGTTGATGAGCTTCATCGCCTGGCCGGCGCCCGAAGGCCCGCAGCGCGTGATGTCGGTGGCGAAATGCGCGAGCAGCGGCTTGATGCGGCTGAACGTCATCTCCTTGCAGCCGACCATCACGGAAAGCTTCCCTTCTTCCGCCGCCTGCCGTGTGCGCGCCACCGGCGCATCGATGAAGTTGATGCCGCGCGCCGAGAAGCGTCCCTCGATATCGCGCGTCAGCGCGACCGGGATGGTGCTCAAGTCGATGACGTAGGTGCCCGGCTTCATGTGCATGAGCAGGCTCGCCCGGCCGACGGTGACGGCCTTCACTTCCGGCCCGCCGGGCAGCGAAAGGAAGACGGTGTCGCATTTCTCCGCGATCTCGCGCACGCCGGGCGCCGCCTCCACGCCGGCTTGCTTCAGGCGCTGCAGCGGCTGCGGATTGAGATCGTAGGCGAGAACGCCTTTGCCGCTCTTCGACGCCAGGTGGCGACAGATGGGCTCCCCCATGACGCCCAGACCGATGAAACCGATCATTTCCTTTCCTCTCCGGTCGAAGTCTATACCGATGCTCGAAACCGCCATTCCGGCGCGACTTGACCGGCTGCCCTGGTCTGCCTGGCACTGGCGCGTCGTGCTTGCGCTCGGCGTCAGCTGGCTGCTCGACGGACTGGAAGTGACGGTGGTCGGCTCGATCGGCCCGGCGCTGCAGCGCGAAGACACCCTCGCGCTCACCGCCGGCCAGATCGGCTGGGCGGCTTCCGCGTATATCGGCGGCGCGGTGCTCGGCGCGCTTTTCTTCGGCCGGCTCGCCGACAGCCTCGGCCGCAAGCGCATGTTCCTCGTCACCCTCGCCGTCTATCTCGTCGCCACGGTTCTCACCGGCCTCGCGTTCAACATCGAAACCTTCGCGCTTTGCCGGCTCCTCACCGGTTTCGGCATCGGCGGCGAATACGCGGCGATCAACTCCGCCATCGACGAGCTGATTCCCGCGCGCGTGCGAGGCACGGTCGATCTCGCGATCAACGGCACGTTCTGGGTCGGCGCGGCGCTGGGCGCCGCGCTGTCGATCCTCGTCCTGCAGCCGGCCCTGGTCGATCCCGCCTATGGCTGGCGGCTCGCCTTTCTTCTGGGCGGCGTGCTCGGCTTCGCGATCCTGCTCGTGCGCCGTCATGTGCCGGAAAGCCCGCGCTGGCTGATTCGCCATGGCCGTGCCGAGGAAGCGGAGCGCATCCTGATCGAAATAGAGAAGCAGGTGGAAACAGCGCACGGCCCCTTGCCCGTACCTGCCCTGCGGTTAGCGATGCGCCCGCTGCCCGCGCCGGCCTGGCTCGACGTCGCGGGCTTGATGCTGACGCGCTACCGGCGCCGCGCAGCGCTCGGGCTGTCGCTCATGGCTTCGCAGGCGCTCTTCTACAACGCCATCTTCTTCACGTATGCGCTCGTCCTCGCGCGCTTCTATGGCGTGGCCGACGAGGACGTCGGCTATTACCTCTTTCCGTTCGCGCTCGGCAACTTCCTTGGCCCGCTCGTGCTTGGGCGCCTCTTCGACAGCGTCGGGCGGCGCAAGATGATCGCGCTGACTTACGCGATCGCCGGCCTCGGCCTCATCGCCACCGGCAAAGGGTTTGCGAGCGGCGCGCTGAACGCGGCGCAGCTTTCGGCCTGCTGGAGCGCGATCTTCTTCGTCGCCTCGGCGGCGGCGAGCTCGGCCTACCTCACCGTGAGCGAGATCTTCCCGGTCGAGATGCGCGCGATTTCGATCTCGCTTTTCTATGCCGCCGGCACCGCGCTCGGCGGCTTCGCCGGACCGCCGCTCTACGGCGCGATCATCGAGAGCGGCAGCCGCCAGGCGCTCTTCGGCGCCTACACCCTCGCCGGCGTCCTCATGTGCGCCGCGGCCGCGGTCGCGCTGTGGCTCGGCGTCGATGCCGAGCGCAAGCCGCTCGAGGAAGTCTGCGCGCCGCTGGGCGCGGCTCAGTCCTCTTCGGAGACCAGCCGGTAGCCGACCCCCGGCTCCGTAAGCAGGTAGCGCGGCTGCACGGGATCGACTTCGAGCTTGTCGCGCAGCTGCTTCATGTAGATGCGCAGGTAATGCGTGTGCTCGACGTGCGTCGGGCCCCACACCTCGGCAAGGAGCTGCCGATGCGTGACGACCATGCCGAGATGCTTGGCGAGGCACGCCAGCAGGCGAAACTCGATCGGCGTCAGGTGCACTTCGGCCCCATCGCGCTGCGCGCGGCGCTTCTCGAGCTCGACGCTCGCTGCGCCGAGCTGCAGAACCTGTCCTGCCGGCGAGCGTGCCGCATGCCGAAGCGCGGCGCGCACGCGCGCGAGCAGCTCGCCCACCCCGAAGGGCTTGGTGATGTAGTCGTCCGCACCGGCGTCGAGCGCTTCGATCTTCGAGCGCTCCTGCGCGCGCGCAGAAAGCACGACGATCGGCATGCCGGACCACTGGCGGATGCGACGGATCACCTCTTTGCCATCGAAGTCCGGCAAGCCGAGGTCGACGATGGCAAGGTCCGGCTTGTGGGTGCCGGCGTCGATGCTGCCGCGCTGGCCGCTCGGCGATTCGACCACGCGATAGCCTTCTGCGCCGAGTGCGGTCCTCAGGAAGCGGCGGATTTCCGGCTCGTCCTCGACCAGGAGGATGGTGGTCACGCCGTGGCCGTCTCGACGGGAACCGCGGGCGGCTCCTCGATCGGCAGCGTGAAGCGAAATGCCGTGCCGCCCCCGGCGAGTTGCTCCGCCCAGGCCCGGCCGCCATGCAGGCGGATGACGGCGCGGCAGATGGCAAGCCCCAGGCCCACCCCGCCGCCGCGGCCCTCGGGGGCGCCGCGCTGGAACTTGTCGAAGACACGCTCGAGATCCTTCTCGGGCAGGCCCGGACCGTAGTCCTCCACGGAGACGACGAGCTCGCCTCCCTTGCGTATCGCGCGCACGCGCACCACCGTTCCGGGCGGCGTGTACTTGGCCGCGTTCTCGACGAGATTGGCGAGCGCCTGGTCGACGAGCGCCGCATCGACGCGCACGAGGGGAAGATCGTCTGCCATCTCCACCAGCACGTGGTGGTGAGCCAGCCGCTCGCGCAGCCGCTTCAGCACCGCGCCTGCGATCTCTGCCATCGAGCCCCAGTCACGCTCGAGCTCCAGCTCGCCCGCCTCGAGACGGGTCATCTGCAGCACCTTCGCCACCTGCTCCGACATTTCCTTCGCCTGGTCGAAGACGCTGCGCGCGAGAGCGCTGCGCTCTTCGCCGCTTAGCTGCTCGCCGCGCTCAGCCAGGCTCGACGAGGCGCCGCACATTACCGCGAGCGGCGTACGAAGGTCATGCGAGATCGAAGCGAGCATGGTGTTGCGGATGCGCTCGGTTTCCGCCGCCGCTTCGAGCTTCGCCTGCTCGCGCGCGCGCGAACGGATGCTGTCGGTCAGCTGGGAGATGATGAGCGCCACGGCGAGCATGATGCCGAAGGTCAGCAGGTATTGGACGTCCTCCACCGTGAACGTGCCTCTGGGCGGGACGAAGAGGAAATCGAAGGCGGCAATCGCCAGAACGGACGTCAACACGGCCGGCCCGCGGCTCGTGCGCAGCGCCACGATCACCACGGCGAGCAGATAGACCATCGCCACGTTGACGAGATCGAAGCGCGGCCGCATCACGAATCCGATCAGCGTGCAGGCCACCGTCGCACCGATTGCCCAGGCGTAGCCGCTCCAGCGCATGCGCCGTTACTGTACCGCCGCGGCGCGTAAAGAATGCATAAAGAATCGGCCGCGCGGCGCGCTGTTCGCACGCCCGCGGGCATATCCTCGCGGCCCCATGAACCAGCATCCGCAGCAGTCGACCGCGCAGCTTTCGCTCCTTGCGCTCGGCGTCGTGTACGGCGACATCGGCACGAGCCCGCTGTACGCGGTGAAGGAGACCTTCAACCCCGTACACGGCATTCCCCTCAACGCGGCGAACATTGTCGGCGGCCTGTCGACGATCTTCTGGATCCTGATGATCGTCGTCTCGCTGAAATACGTGACGCTGGTCCTGCGCGCGGACAACCGCGGCGAAGGCGGCATCATGGCGCTGCTCGCGCTCGCCACGGCATCGATGAGGCAGCGGCCCGAATGGACCGCGCCCCTGCTTCTCATCGGCGTGTTCGGCGCCTCTCTCTTCTATGGCGATGCCGTGCTGACGCCGGCGATCTCGGTCCTCTCGGCGGTGGAAGGCCTCGAAGTCGGCACCGCCGCCTTCAAGCCGTATATCGTGCCCATCGCGACGGGTATCCTGATCGCGCTCTTCCTCATCCAGAAGCACGGCACCGGGTTCGTCGGCCTGCTTTTCGGGCCGGTATGCGCGCTCTGGTTCCTCTCCATCGGCAGCGTCGGCCTCTGGAACATCGCCCGGCATCCGTCGATCCTGGAAGCGCTGAATCCAGCGCATGCGCTCGGCTTTGTCACCGGGCACGGCTTCGCCTCGTTCGTCGTGCTCGGTTCGGTGCTTCTCGCCGTCACGGGCGCCGAGGCGCTCTACGCCGATGTCGGCCACTTCGGCAAGAGGGCGGTACGTGTCGCGTGGTTCGGACTGGTCGCGCCGGCGCTCGTCCTGAATTACTTCGGGCAAGGCGCGCTCCTCATTGCCAACCCGAACGCGCTCGACAATCCCTTCTATCTCTCCTACCCGGAATGGGCGCTTTATCCGATGGTGGCACTCGCCACGGCGGCGACCATCATCGCCTCGCAAGCCACCATCTCCGGCGCCTACTCCATGACGCGCCAGGCGATCCAGCTCGGCTACCTGCCGCGCATGGACATCGAGCACACGTCAGCGAAGAGCTTCGGGCAGATCTACGTGCCGGCGGTGAACTGGACCCTGCTCGTCGTCGTCGCCGCGGCCGTGGTCGGCTTCGGCTCGTCCACCAAGCTCGCCAATGCCTACGGCGTTGCCGTCATGGGCACCATGCTGGTCACGACGTTCCTCACGTTCTTCGTCATCCGCTACGGCTGGGGCTATCCGCTCTGGCTGTGCCTCGTCGTCACCGGCCTGTTCATGGTGATCGACCTCACGCTCTTCGGCGCCGCCTTGCTCAAGATCCACGAAGGCGGCTGGTTCCCCCTCGCGCTCGGCGCCATCGTTTTCGTGGTGATGATCACCTGGCGGCGCGGACGCGAGATCCTTTCCGCTCGGCTGGCACAAGACGCGGTGCCGCTCGAACCGTTTCTCAAATCGCTTGTCCGCGAGCCTATCCAACGCGTGCCCGGAAATGCCGTCTTCCTGACCGCCTCGCCCGAAGCTACACCGCAGGCGCTGCTGCACAGCCTGAAGCATTTCCAGACGCTGCACGAGCGTGTGGTGTTCCTCAGCATCGAGTTCCGCGACGTGGCCTGGGTGCCTTTCGAGGAGCGAGTCGTGTGCGAGCGGCTCGGCGGCAACTGCTGGCGCGTGCGCGTGCGCTATGGGTTCATGAACCGCCCGGATGTGACGCGCGCGCTCGAGCATTGCGGGGCGCTCGGGCTCGAGCTCGATCCGATGCAGACCTCGTTCTTCGTTTCGCGTCAGCGCATCGTGCCGTCGGTCGGTCCGGGCGGCATGGCGCTCTGGCGCGACCGCCTCTTCGCCGCCATGGCGCGCAATGCCGGCAACGTCACCGACTATTTCAACATCCCGAGCAACCGTGTAATCGAGCTCGGCGCGCGTGTGCTGCTCTAGTTAGTGCACTGACCCCGAATTCACGACTAGGGCGTGCCCGACTACGTGGTGACGGCGTCCTCGAGCTGCATGCGGACGAACCTGGCGAGGGCCTGGATGTGATGCAACCGGTCCGCGGTGAGGCCCGCGGGCACTTCGCTGCAGGCGAGGCTCGCCTGCTCCTCGATGGCCCGCAGCTTCAGGATCAGCTTGTCGGCTTCGTGTTCCATCGGCGAAGAATGCCGCGACCGGCGGCGGGACATTTGATATGGGTCAAAAATCAGGACATCGCCATCCGCGTCCGCTGCTCGGTGCGCAGCGCCGCCCGGATGGCGGTGATCAGCTTCTCGGCGTCGACCGGCTTGTCGACGCGGTCGCAGAAGCCGGCCGTCGTCAGGCGCTCGCGCTCGATCTGCGTGAAGGCGGTGAGCGCGATCGCGGGGATCGAGCGCTCGGCGCCGCAGGCGAGCTCGAGCGAGCGCGTGCGGCGCAGGACCTCGTAGCCGTCCTCGCCGGGCATGGCGAGGTCGATGAGCAGGACGTTGGGGCCGCCCGAAGGCAGCGCCACCTCGAGCGCGGCGCCGAGCGCGCGGCCCGACTCGAAGCAGGCGACCTCGGCGCCGGCCTGCCTGAGCGTGAGCGACACCACCTCGTGCGCATCGACATCGTCGTCGACGAGCCAGACGGTCAGTCCCTTGAGCGCCCCGGCGGTGGAGCGCCGGCGGTCTCCGGACGGCAACTGGGCGAAAGCGGCGATCGCCGAGGCCGGCGCCGCCGGCAGGTCGACGGTGAACGTGGCGCCGCGGCCGAGGCCTGGGCTGTCGGCGCGCACTTGCCCGCCGTGCAGCAGCGCGATATGGCGCACCAGGGCGAGGCCGATGCCGAGGCCGCCGGCGCGCCGTGCCGCGGAGGTGTCGGCCTGGGTGAAGCGGTCGAACACGTGCGGCAGGAATTCCGGCGCGATGCCGATGCCGTTGTCCTTCACCTGCAGCTGCACGCGCTCGGCATGCTTGAGGAGCATGACCGTGACGGCGCCGTTCTCGGGAGTGAACTTGACGGCGTTGGAAAGCAGGTTCGAGGCGAGCTGCTGCAGCCGGCCGCTGTCGCCGATGACCATCGTGCCATCGCCGGGGATGAAACGCAGCTCGATGTTCTTCGTCGAGGCGAGCGGCCGCGTCGACTCGAGCGCGGCATGGACCGTCTCGGCCAGGCTGACCACGCGCCGGTCGATGGTGAGCTTGCCGCTCACGATGCGCGAGGTGTCGAGGAGATCGTCGATGAGCCGCGTCTGGTGGTCGACATTGCGCTTGATCGCCTTCGAGGCGCGATCGATGAGCGAGGCGTCGAGGGGCCGCGTGGTCGACAGGAGATGGCTCCAGCCGCGCAGCGCGTTGAGCGGCGAGCGCAGCTCGTGCGACACGATGGCGAGGAATTCGTCCTTCGCCTTGTTGGCGCGCTCGGCCTCGGCGCGCAGGCGCTGCTCGGCGACGACCAGCGTCTCGAGGTCGCGCTGCGCCTGCTTGCGCTCCGTGATGTCGGTGGCGACGCCGATCAGGCCGATCACCCTGCCCTGCTCGTCGCGCAGCGGCGACTTGCTGGTCAGGTAGGTGCGGTCGCCGATCAGCTCCTCGAGCGTCATGGTCTCGCCCGCCTCGAGCACGATGCGCTCGTGGTCGTCGAGCGTCGTCGCCTCGTCCTGGTTGCCCACGGCCGCCACCCAGGCCGGGTTCGCCATCAGCAGGCGGCCCTGCCGGTCCTTGGCAAAGATCAGGTCCGGCGTGCTGGTGGTGATCGCGTTGAGCAGCGCGTTTCTTTCTCGCAGAGCAGCGCTCGCTCTTTCGAGAGCGGCGGTCCTGCGCACCACGCGCTGATCGAGCTCGGTGTACGCCTCGCGCATCGCGCGTTCCGACTGGCGCTGCGCGGACACCTCGCGCAGCACGAGCACCGCGCCGAGCAGTCCCTCGCCATCCTGGATCGGCGCCGCATTGACGCTGACCGGATGCACGGCGCCGTCGCGCGCGCGCAGCGCCGGCTCGCCGCCCGCCGCCGCGGCGGCGCGGTTGTCCAGGGCGGCCTTCAACGGATTGCGCAGCACCGTGCCGTCGCGCTCGTCGAAGAGCTGGAGCAGCTCGTCGATCGGTCGCCCCGCCGCTTCGGCCGCGCGCCATCCGGTCAGGCGTTGCGCCGCGGCGTTGAGAAAGCGCACCCGTCCGGCGGCATCGGTGGCGATCACGCCGTCGCCGATGCTCGCCAGCGTGACCTGCAGCCACTCGCGCTGCTCGGTGGCCGCGCCTTCCGCCTGCGCGCGCTGCGCCGCCGCCTGGTCGAGCGTGCGCGCCACCCACAGGATCAGCGAGCTGAACCAGGCGATCATCACCAGCGTGAAGAGCGCCATGCCGAAGGCTTCGCCGAACAGGCCTTCGCGCTCGGCATACAGGCGCATCCAGCCGACCGCGAGCGGCACGATCACCGCGGCCGGCAGGAGCCAGCGGCTGACGACCGCGCCGGTGCGGCGGCTGGAGAGCGTGTCGAGCAGCCACTCGCTCGGCCGCGCCGCCGCCAGCGCGATGGCCGCGAGCATGGTGGCGAGCGCCGCCGGCGCCGAGAAGCCGAGCAGCGGCGAGGCGATGTCGAAGCGCAGCACGCGCAGCGACAGGCCGAGGAGCGCAAAGAACGCCACCGTGCCGATCACGCCGGCACCCACCGCATTGGCCGACACGCGCAGGATCTTCCGGTCGGGCTCGAGCGGCGTGACGATCGCGAGCAGGATGATGGTCAGGCAGGCCGCCACCGACATGCGCCCCGGCATCTCGCCGCCGCGCGCGGCGATCCATTCGAAGGCCATGCCGACACGCCAGCCGAGCAAGACCTCCGCGAGCGTCACGGCGCCGATCAGGCCGGCGCCGATCGCAGCCGCCATCGCGGCTTTCGGCTTGCCGGTGCGCGAAGTGAAGAAGCTCGCCGCGAGCAGGACCAGCGCCAGCGCTTCGCCCGGCGACATCGGCGCGAAATCCGCGCCGAGGTCGCGCAGCGGCCGGATGCCGAGCGCCCAGCCCCACAGCGCGGCCGCGCCGAGCACGGCCACGGCGCCATAGGCCGCGCGCGAAATGCGCGCAAGCCGCTGCACGAGCAAGGGAACGGACTGCATCGGGCCCCCAGACTAGCGGCGCGCTGCCGGCCTGACTATCGCCCGAATGGCTACCGGCGCGTCGTCGCCGGGACCCTGTCGCTGCGCAGCGACGGCGGCACGCTGCGAGCGGGTTGTTTTTTCAGCTTGGCGATGACGAACTGCGCGAGGCCGACCGGCGAGCCGAACTGCGACTTGATGATCCAGCTCGCCGCGGCCATCGCAACGCTCGCGAGGGCGCCGGCCTTCGTTCCGGTCTTCTCGCGCCGGCGCTCGATGCGCACCGGATGGCGACGGCGCTGCACGCCGCCGGCGGCTAGGAAGCCGATCACCGCAGCGCCGGCAAGCGCCCATGGCGAGGTGAGCGCGCGCAGCGCCTGTCGCGCGCTCGCACGCGCCGCCGCTTCGACGCGGTGGCGCCGCTCGGCAATGCGCTTCTCGACTTCGTAGATTTCCTGATCGGGCGGAATCATTGCGGAGGCTCAGGGTCACGGCCGCGCAATTGGCGCAGCAAGGCGGTGAACGGCAGCTCTTTCGCGAGCTTCAGCGTGAACCAGGCCAGCACGCCCGCCGAGACGATATTGAGGATGGCAGCGACCGCAAGCGCGATCGGCCACGACGCACCGTGGCCCCACGCGAAGACGATGCCGGCGGCAACCAGCCCCATCCACGAGGTGACGACCAGAACGGCGGCGACGAGCACCGCGCCGAGGATCCACGCCAGGCGGATCGCGGCGCGGCGCGCGTCGAGCACCGTGAGCTCGGCATAGTCGGCAACGAGCTGGCGCGCCTCGCCGACGAGCCGGCCGACGACATCACCGAGGCTGGTTTGGGGAACGGCCAAGCGCTACCTGCGCGTGAGCATGCTGAGCAGGAAGCCGGCGGCGACGGCGATGCCGAGGGCCTGCAGCGGCTTCTCGCGCACGTATTCGCGCGCGCTGTCCATCCAGTCCTCCTGCAGCGACATCAGCTCCTCGCCTTTCGCGCTGAAGCGCTCATAGGCCGAGCTCGCGGCGGAAGCGGCGCGGTCGATCGTGTCGTGCGCCGTCTGGCTCATGCGGTTGATGTTGTCCTGGTTCGGCTTCGCGGTTTCCATTCGACTCTCCGTTGGTGAAAGGCGCTCAAGCAAAAGCAACGTCTATACCCGCTGCTTCTTGACGGGCAGATCGTTCGGGATGCCGCGGCGCTCGGTGTCCTTCAATCCCCGCTCGATGTCGCGCACGCCCTGGCGGATGCGCTTGCGCCGCAGGAAGCGCGACTTCACGGCGACGAATTCCGGCTTCGGCGATTTCACGCCGCGTCCCTGTGGTCTTCGTCGTAATCGTTCTCCGCCTGGCGCCGCTTGTGGCCGCCGTCGCGCGCATCCTCGTCCTTGTACGCCGCCAGGCGGTTGTAGAGCGTCTTCAGGCTGATGCCCAGCATGTCGGCCGCCTTGCGCTTCGAGCCGCACTCGGCAAGGGTGGCCTCGATCAAGCGGCGGCTCACCTCGTCGAGGGTGCTGCCGACGCGCACGGAAAGCAGCGGCGCCGACTCCGGCGCCGTCACGCTCGCCGGCGCGAGATGCGCGTCGATCACCTCGTCGGCAAGGATGAACGCGCGCTGCACGTAATTCTTCAGCTCGCGCACGTTGCCGGGCCAGCCGTGCGCGTACAGCGCGGCGATGGTGGCGGGCGCGAACGACTTGTTCGCGCTCTCGGCCTTGTTGAGCACGTCGAGGAAGTGCTGCGCCAGCAGCTCGATGTCCGTGCCGCGCTCGCGCAGCAGCGGCATGGCGATCGGGAACACGTTCAGGCGGTGGAACAGGTCTTCGCGCAGCTTGCCGTCGGACACCGCGGCTTCCGGGTTGCGGTTGGTCGCCGCGATCAGACGCACGTCCGCCGAGAGCGGCGTGGTGGTGCCGACGCGCGTGAACTGGCCGGTCTCCAGCACGCGCAGCAGCTTCACCTGCAGCTCCTGCGGCATCTCGGTGATCTCGTCGAGGAACAGCGTGCCGCCGTGCGCGCGCTCGAAATAGCCCTTGTGCTGTCGGTCGGCGCCGGTGAAGCTGCCCTTCTCGTGGCCGAAAAGCTCGCTCTCGATCAGGTTGGGCGACACCGCGCCGCAGTTGAGCGGCAGGAAGGGGGCGCGCTTGCGCCGGCTCATCTCATGGATGCTCTGCGCGGCGAGCTCCTTGCCGGTGCCCGACTCGCCCACCAGTAGGACGGTCGCCGACGTCGGCGCCACGCGACCGATCTGGTCGTAGAGCTTCTGCATCGGCGGCGAGGAGCCGAGAAGGTGCCCATAGCGGCCGAGCTTGCGCAGCTCCTCGCGCAGCTCGCCGATCTCCTGGCGCAGCTCGCCGGTGCGCGGCACCCGGCGCAGGATCGAGCGCAGGCGCTCGACGTCCACCGGCTTCACCATATAGTCGGTCGCGCCAAGGCGCAGCGCCTGCACCGCGCTCTCGACGCTGGCGTGGCCGGTGATGAGCACGACCTCGGTCGTTTCCTTCGACTCGAGGTCGTTCACCAGCTCGATGCCCTGGCCGTCGGGCAGCTGCAGATCCGTGAGCAGCACGTCGGGCTGCAGCCGCGACATGTGGATGCGCGCAGCGCGCAGTGAATCGGCCTGCGCGACGGTAAATCCTTCGCCCTTGGAGAACTCGGACAGCCACTCGAGCGCTTCAGGGTCGTCGTCTACCAGCAGCAGATGGGGCACTCGTCTTCTCCGTTGTAGGTCGTGCAGGTTGGCGGTGCGTACGGCTTGCAAATTGCGGGCCATACGCCTGCGCCAATTTTTGTTCTTCCGATTCAGCCGCTTGGCAAACGGACTATTCGTGCAGGCGTCGCCTGGCGGCGTCGGCGCTTTGCCTTTTTTTCACTTGGCACGCTGCATGCAAGGCCCTTCGCGTCCGGCCGGGCGCGGTCGCGCACCCTCCCCCTCCTCCCCACCGCGGGCGCGCCCGGTACGGCTTTAATTCGGGGTCAGGGCACTAATTATTTCTTCCCGAGCGAGCGCCACATCGCCGTGGTGATGGCCTGGCGTGTGTCGAAGTAGTCCGCCCACGGATCTTCGCCGCGCGTGCGCAGATGGGCCGGCGCCGTGCGTACCGTGAAGCGCTTGCGGATATCGTCATCGGCGCCGAGCTCGTCCCACGACACGGGCATCGAGACACCGGCGTCGGCGCGCGCACGCGCGGAGAACGCGGACACGGCGCTCGCCGTTTCCGAATTGCGCAGGTAATCGACGAACACTTTGCCTTCGCGCCGAACCTTCGCCACTTTCGCGGTGAAGCGCTTCGGCTCCGCGCGCACGAGGAACTCCGCAATGTGGCGCGAGAACTCCTTCACCTCTGGCCATCCCAGCTTCGGCTGGATTGGGATGACGACGTGCAGGCCCTTGCCGCCGGTCGTCTTGAGGAAGCTCTTCAAGCCGAGGCTTTCGACCAGCGTGCGGGTGAGCTCGGTCGCCTGCACGAGCTCGTGCCAGGAAAGATCCTCGTCCGGGTCGAGATCCATCGTGATGCGGTCCGGATGCGTCGCATCCGGCACGCGGGCGCCCCACGTATGCATCTCCACCGCGCCGTTCTGCACCAGCGTGACGAGGGCGTTGTGCGAGTCGATGTAGATGTAGTACCCCTTGCTCGAGCGCAGGCGCTTGAAGGTCTTCACCTCGCCGGGGCTCGCCCCCATGGCAAGGTGGCGCTGGTAGAAACACGCCTTGTCGGCGCCGTCGGGGCAGCGCACGAGCGTCAAGGGCCGGTTCGCGAGGTGCGGCAAGATCAGCTCGCCGACCTCGTCGTAGTAGCGCGCGAGATCGAGCTTGGTAAAACCTAGCGAGGGATAAACGATGCGCTCGGGATGCGTGATCTTGATGCCATGCACCGTGTTTTGCCCCCCTGTTAAGGGGGGAGGCGAGCTCTCGCGAGCGGGGGGTTCTGCTTTCTCCAATCCCACCGACTTCGGCGCGATGTCCTCGCGCAATCCCATGAACGACGCCTGCCGCAGGATGCCGTCGTCGGTGCGCTCGGCGAAAGCGACTTCGCACACGAGCTGCGGCTTCACCCACTGGATGCCTTTCTCGCGCGGCGGATCGGCGAGCGGGGAATCGGCGCGCTTGATGCGGGAAAGCTTCTTCGTCAGCGAACCCAGAAGGTGCTCGTCGAATCCGGTGCCGACCTTGCCGGCATAGCGCAGCCTCATCTTCGCGTCGTAATACGCGAGGAGCAGCGCGCCGAATCCGGTACGCGACCCGCCCGGGGCGGTGTAGCCGGCGATGACGAAATCCTGGCGCTGGCGGCACTTGAGCTTGATCCAGGTCTTCGTGCGGCCCGAAACGTACACCGACCCGCTCGCCTTGCCGATCAGTCCCTCGAGGCCGAGCTTGCACGCCTTGTCGAGCACTTGCTGCGCATCGCCTTCGAGGTGCGCGCTGAAGCGCACGCTGGCGTTCTTCCTGAGCGCCTTCTCGAGCCGTGCCTTGCGCTCCGACAGTGGCAGGCGCCGCAGGTCTTCGCCTTTCAGGAAAGGCGCGTCGAAGACGTAGTACACGATCTCGCCGTCGCGGCCGAAGTCGAAGGCGTTCTGCAGCGCCTGGAAATTCGCGCGCCCGTCTTCGCGCAGCACGACGATTTCGCCGTCGAGCCAGCTGTCTTGCAGCTTGAGCGCCTTCAGCTGCCGCACCAGGCTGGGCAGCTTCTCCGTCCAGTCCTTGCCGCTGCGCGTGAAAAGCCGCGCATCGCGCTTCGTGAGGCGCGCGAGCATGCGGTAACCGTCGTGCTTGACCTCGTAGAGCCATTCGCCAGTGCCTGGCGGCTGCGTGACGAGCGTCGCAAGCTGCGGCGTGATGAACTGCGGCAGGTCGGACTTCTCGCCGTACTTCGCCGGCTTCGGCTGTCCCTTCACACTCTCGGGCCGCTCGGCGGTGACGTCGTAGCCGGTGCGCACTTCCTCGTCGTTGCGCTTGATGAGGAGCCATGCCGGCTTGTCTTCGTTCGAGCGCGTGCGCGTCAGGATCCACGAGCCGCGCAGCTTCTCGCCTTCGAGGCGGAAATGCAGGCGTCCTTTGCGCAGCGCCGCTTCGGGGTCGGCGTCTTCCGGCGTCCAGACGCCCTTGTCCCAAAGGAGCACTTCGCCCGCGCCGTACTGCTTCTCCGGGATCACGCCCTCGAAGTCGCCGTAGTCGAGCGGATGGTCTTCCGTCTGCATGGCAAGGCGCTTGTCGGCCGGGTCGAGGCTCGGCCCTTTCGGCACCGCCCAGCTCTTCAGCACGCCCTGCAGCTCGAGACGGAAGTCGTAATGCAGGCGCGTCGCGGCGTGGCGCTGGATGTAATAGCGCAGCTGCTTCGCCTTGCGCGCGCGCGCCTTTTTCCCGGAGGGCTCCGGCGTGATGCCGAAGTCCCGCATCTCGCGGTAGCGCTCTAGCCGGTCGGTCATGCGATCGGCCCCAGCAAAGCGCGAGCCTGCGCGGTAATTGCTACAGCAGAAGCGGCAACTCTTACCTCGAATCCGGGGACAGAGCCCGAACTCCTTTAGCTGCGCGCCGATGGAGTTAGGGCTCCGTCCCCGAATCCATGGCTGGCATGGTCTGTGCAGTAACCACCGGACAACGAAAGGACAAACATGGGTCCGGCAATCGCATTAAGACTGCGGCAACACCTTACGCTCACGCCGCAGGTCCAGCAGGCGCTGAAGCTCCTCCAAATGTCTGCGCTTGAGTTCCAGCAGGAGATGGAGCAGGCGCTCGCAGCAAATCCCTTCCTGGAAGAGAACCCGGAGGCCGCTCCCGCGGCGCCGCGCGAAGGCGCGAGCCCGGAGGACGTCGTCGTGCCGCAGGAGCCCGCGCCCGGCGGACCGATCGAGCGCGAGCAGGAAGACTGGGGCGGCGCCGACCAGCAGCCGACGCTGCAGCAGCATCTGCGCGAGCAGCTGATGATCTCCCAGATGGGCGAGCGCGATCGCGCGCTTGCCCACATGATCATCGACAGCCTCGACGACGATGGCTATTTCAAGATGTCGTTCGACGAGCTGGCGGCGCTGGTCCAGGCGGAGGACGACGTGCGCTCCGAGGACTTCGGCGCGGCGTTGCGCCTCGTGCAGAGCCTGGATCCGGCGGGCGTCGGCGCGCGCAACCTGGAGGAATGCCTGCTGCTCCAGCTGCAGGCGCTGCCCCCAAGCACGCCGGGCCGCGACGCGGCGATGGCGATCGTGCGCGGCAACCTCAGCCTGCTCGCGAACCGCGAGTGGGCGCGGCTGCAGCACGCCGTGGGCTGCGACGAGAAGATGCTGCATACGGCACGCGCGCTGATCCGTTCGCTCGATCCGCGTCCGGGTGACCGCTTCGGTCCCCAGGAAGCCCGCTACGTCGTGCCCGACATCGTGGTGAAGAAGGTACGGGACCGCTGGGTCGCGGCGATCAACCCGGCCTCGCTGCCGCGCGTGCGCCTGAACCGCGCCTACGCCGACGCCATGCAGAACAAGAGCGCCTCCAACCAGTCGCTGGTGCGCCATCTGCAGGAGGCGCGCTGGCTGCTGCGCTCGATCGAGCAGCGCTTCGCCACCATCCAGCGCGTCGCCGACGCCATCGTGGCGCGCCAGCGCGGCTTCTTCGAGTACGGCGAGGTGGCGATGAAGCCGCTCACGCTGAAGCTGATCGCGGGCGAGCTCGGCCTGCACGAGTCCACGGTCTGCCGCGTGACGAACAACAAGTACATGGCGACGCCGCGCGGCCTGTTCGAGTTCAAGCACTTCTTCTCGCGCCGGCTCGCCACCGACAATGGCGGCGCGGCCTCCGCCACGGCGGTGCGCGCCGTGATGAAGGAGCTGATCGCGGCGGAGGACCCACGCGCGCCCTTGTCGGATGCCGAGCTGGCGCGCCTGCTCGCGCAACAGGGCCTGAGAGTTGCCAGGCGCACGATCACGAAGTACCGCGCGCTGATGCGTCTTCCCAGTGTCGATGTCAGGCGCGCCGACATGAGAAGGAGCGCATGAAGCCGCGCCAACTGCAGAGAAGGAGCGCATGAAGTAATGTCTCGCATTGTCTGCGGCAGGTTTGATCGCACCTTGGATGCGGACGCCGCCTTGGACGCCTTGAAGCGCGACGGGTTTGCGCGCAGCGAGGTCGATGCCTTCTATGTAAGCCCGCCCGGGCAGAACGCGTTGACCCCGCTCGGCGGCGATGCGCCCCACTCGAGCGAAGGCTCGCGCAAGGCCGGGCTGGGCGCCGCGATCGGCGCCGCCGTCGGCGCGGCCGCCGGGCTGATCATCGGCTCGCTGATCGGCGCGCACGCCGTCCTGCTGGCGGTCGGCCTGGGCGCGCTGGTCGGCGCCTTCGCCGGCGCCGTGTCGACGATGCGCGGGGGCAGCCGTACGGCGGCGACGATCGAGCATCCGGTCGAGCCGCGCGGCGGCCGCATGATCGCGGTCTGCGTCGACCGTGCCGGCACCGAGCACCTGGCGATCGAGGCGCTGCGCACGAACAATGCGCGCGACCTGGGCGTCACCGACGGCGTGTGGCGCGACGGCTCGTGGCGCGACTTCGATCCGCGCCGCCCGCTCGCTACGGTCTAAGGTTCTTCTCGGCGAATTCCCAGTTGAGGCGCTTTTCGATCAGCGCCTGCACGTAGCGATCGCGCTGGTTGCGGTAGTCGATGTAATAGGCGTGCTCCCAGACGTCGATCGTAAGCAGGCAGCGCGTGCCTTTCGCCATCGGCGTTTCCGCATTCGACGTCGCGAGGACCTCGAGCTTGCCGTCCTTCTGCACGAGCCAGGCCCAGCCGCTGCCGAATTGCCCGTTCGCCGCGGCGGCGAGCTTGTCGACGAAGCTCTCGTAGCTGCCGAAGTCCTTCTCGAGCTGGCGCCGCATGGCGCCGGAGGGCGTGGCGGATCTCGGTGAAAGCGAATGCCAGTAGAAATCGTGGTTCCAGGCCTGCGCGGCATTGTTGAACACCTTGCCCGAGCTCTTCTTCACGATCTCCTCCAGCGAGCGCGCCTCGATGGGCTCCTTGGCCAGGAGCTGGTTCAGCGTGTCGACATACTTCCGATGGTGCTTGCCGTGATGGAACGAGATCGTCTCCGGCGAAATGATCGGCGCCAGCGCGTCTTCCGCGTAGGGCAGCGGCGGCAGGTCGAAATGAAGCTTTTGCACGGGTTTTGCAGTTGCAGCGGTCGGCATGGTGTTTCTCCTTAAAGCAGGTATTCCCATTGGCGGGCGACCCATTCCTTGGCCTTCTGGAAGGGACCGCGTCGCGCCCATTGGTCGGCGTCGATCGGTTTCGCCGCCTCGACGTCCAGCCGGAACCTGCGCTCCATCTGCGCCGCGAAGGCGCCGTCGTAGACGATCAGGTCGGCCTCATAGTTGTGGACAAAGCTTCGCCAGTCGAGGTTCGTCGAACCGATGCTCGACCAGCGGGAATCGATTACGGCGGTCTTGGCGTGCATCAGCGCCTCGTGCCATTCGTGGATCCTGACGCCAGCGGCGAGCAGCGCGTCGTAGCTCGAGCGGCCCGCGTTCACCGGCGCCCAGAAGTCGCTGTAGCCTGGCAGCACCAGCTCGACATCGACGCCGCGGCGCGCGGCGTCGATCAGCGCCTGCTTCATCTTCGGATCGGGGACGAAGTAGCCGAAGCTTAGCCAGACCCGCCGCCCGGCCTTGCCGATCGCCTCGAGAAGCGCGCCGTACATCTCCGAGCCCTCGTCC
>DATDCR010000077.1:0-30607 GCA_036524215.1 Burkholderiales bacterium | reverse complement strand
TCCGCTCGCACGAGCGGCTCACGTACACGAAGGTCTGGGGCGAGATCTCGGGCGGCAACCCGCCGGAGCACCTGGCGCGGCTCAACGAGCTGTTCCAGGTCCTGTTCCGCAGCCGCGAGAGGCGCGGCGCGATCGACTTCGAGACGGTCGAGACGCGCATGGTGTTCGACCCCAAGGGCAAGATCGAGAAGATCGTGCCGGAGGCGCGCAACGACGCGCATCGCATCATCGAGGAGTGCATGCTGGCGGCGAACGTCTGCGCCGGCAACTTCATCGCCGAGCGCGGGCAGCCGGTCCTTTACCGCGTGCACGACGTGCCGGCGGAGGAAAAGGTCGCCGCGCTGCGCGCGTTCCTGGCGGAGCTCGGCCTCGGCCTGCCGGGCGGCGATACGCCCAAGCCGCGCGACTACGCGCAGCTCCTCGACAAGATCAAGGGCCGGCCGGACTTCAGCCTGCTGCAGACCGTGCTGCTGCGCTCGCTCAAGCAGGCGGTCTACACGCCCGAGAACGTCGGCCACTTCGGCCTCGCGTTCGAGGCGTACGTACACTTCACTTCGCCCATCCGCCGCTATCCGGATCTCCTCGTGCATCGCGCCATCAAAGCTCTTTTGAACAATAAGAAATACGAAGGGCTGGACTGGGAAGCGTTGGGCCGCCATTGCTCGGAGACCGAGCGTCGCGCGGATGATGCGAGCCGCGATGTGGAGAGCTGGCTCAAGTGCTACTACATGCGCGACCACGTCGGCGGCGTCTTCTCGGGCACCATCACCGGGGTGGCGCCCTTCGGCCTGTTCGTCACCCTGGACGAGTACTTCGTCGACGGCCTGGTGCACATCTCGGAGCTCGGCCGCGACTACTTCCAGTACGACGGCGCGCGCCATCTCCTGTTCGGCGAGCGCACCAAGAAGCGCTTTCGCCTCACCGATCGCATGCGGGTGAAGCTGGTGCGCGTCGACGTCGACCAGCGCAAGATGGATCTCGTGCCGGCATGAGCCGGGAGCGGGAACCGAGGGTCGTGTTCGGCTTCCATGCCGTGCTGGCGCGGCTGCGTGCCGATCCGTCATCGGTGCTGGAGATCTTTCTGGACGAAAGCCGCAACGACGCGCGCGGCAAGGACCTCGCCGCTCTCGCCGAGCGCGCGGGCGTGCGCCTGATGCGCGTGCCGACGAAGCGGCTCGACGGCTTCTACGGCGGCGGCCGGCACCAGGGCGTGGTGGCGCGGGTGGCCTTCAAATCGCTCGGCGAAAGCCTCGACGACGTGCTGGCGAACGTCGCGAAGCCGCTGCTCCTCGTGCTCGACGGCGTCACCGATCCGCACAACCTCGGCGCCTGCCTGCGCGTGGCGAATGCCGCAGGCGCGCACGCCGTGATCGCGCCGAAGGACCGCTCGGCGGGCGTCACCCCTGCGGTGTCGAAAGTGGCGAGCGGTGCAGCCGAGGCGACGCCTTACCTGATGGTGACCAATCTCGCGCGCACGCTGGGCGAGCTGAAAGAGCGCAACGTCTGGGTCGTCGGCGCCGACGAGCGCGCCGAGCAGACGCTCTATCAAGCCGATCTGCCCGAATCGATCGCCTGGGTGCTCGGCGCCGAAGGCGAGGGCATGCGCCGCCTTACGCGCGAGAGCTGCGATGTCCTGGTACGCATCCCGATGGCCGGCGACGTCGAGAGCCTGAACGTGTCGGTGTCGGCCGGCGTGTGCCTCTTCGAGTCGGTGCGGCGGCGCAAATAGGACGATGAACACGCGCCGCAGATTCCTGCTGATGTCCGCCGCCGCGCTCGGCGCGCGCGCCCTGCCGGCGTTCGGGGCGGAGCCGTGGCCGGCGAAGCCGATCCGCGCCATCGTGCCCTTCGGACCGGGCTCGACCATCGACATCATCGGGCGCATCGTGCTCGACCCGCTCGCCATCGCCCTCGGCGCGCCGATCGTGGTCGAGAACCGCGGCGGGGCGGGCGGCAGCATCGGCACGGCCGTGGTCGCCAAGGCCGAGCCCGACGGCTACACGCTCCTGGTGCACGCTTCTGCCCATTCCGCGGCTCCGGCGGTGTATCCGAATGCGCCTTACGACGCGGCGCGCGATTTCGCCGGCGTCGCGCTCTTCGGCAGCGTCCCCAATGTGACGGTCGTCTCCCCCGCCAAGCGCATCAAGACCCTCGGCGAGCTGGTGGCCGCGGCGAAGAAAGGCTCGTTCACTTTCGCTTCCGCGGGCGTCGGCAGCGCGACCCATTGGGCGGTCGAGCGCCTGCGGCTCGCCGCCGGATTCAATGCCGTGCACGTGCCGTTCAAGAGCGGGCCGGATGCGCTGACCCAGGTCGCCAGCGGAGAAGTCGATTTCATGAGCATCGGCGTGTCTTCCGGCATGCCTTTCATCCGCTCCGGCCGCCTGATCCCGCTCGCGGTGAGCACGCTGACGCGCTCGAGCGCGCTGCCCGATGTGCCGACCACGGTGGAGTCCGGCTACGCCGACAGCGACTACACGTTCTGGAACGGCATGCTCGTCCCCGCGAGGACGCCGAGCGAGATCATCGGCCGCCTGCATGACGAGACCGCCAAGGTCCTGCGCCAGAGCGCGGTGGCCGAAAGATTGAAAGCCCAGGGCCTCGAGCCGATGCCGCTCAAGCCGGCCGAGTTCGATGCCCTGATCGCGAGGGAGATCGAGAGCAACAAGGCCCTGGTGAAAGCCGCCGGCTTGAAGTTCAACTGAGGGAGCCGAACCCTCGCTGCAAGCTGAGGTCAGAACGGACATGGCCACGCAAGGACCCAAGTACACGCCGCCCGATCCGACGCAGATCGAGCTCAAGCCCGAGGCGCTCGATTTCTGGGCGCGCACGCTCGAGACCGACGGCTGGCGGATCCGCCAGGCCGTGCAGAAGGTCGGTCCGGTCCTGGAGACCGTCAAGAAGGAACTGGGCATCGGCGGTCCCGGCTAGTCGTACAAGTGCCGGTTTTTCCGGTACAATCCCGCCCCTTCCTTGTCGCGTTGCTACGCATGGCAACCGGCTAAACCCACAGGACAGGAGCCCAACTAGACATGCGGCATTACGAGATCGTTTTTATCGTCCATCCCGACCAGAGCGAGCAGGTGCCCGCGATGGTCGAGCGCTACAAGGGCCTCATCGCGGGCCGCAACGGCACGGTGCATCGCCTGGAAGACTGGGGGCGACGCCAGCTCACCTACCCGATCGCCAAGATGCACAAGGCGCACTACGTGCTCATGAACATCGAGTGCGACAACGAGACGCTGACCGAGCTCGAGCACTCGTTCAAGTTCAGCGACGCGGTGCTGCGCCATCTGATCGTGAAGATGGACAAGGCCGTCACCGCGCCTTCGCCGATGATGAAGGAAGAGAAATCCAAATCGCTGATGGAGCGCGGCGCCGAGCTTGGCGCAGAACCGCCTCGAGCTGAGCGGCCGGCTGCTTGAGCTAGGCGCGCTGCGCTATACGCCGGCCGGCGTCGCCGCCCTGGAGTTCAAGCTGGCGCACGAATCCGAGCAGGACGAGGCCGGCGGCAAGCGCAAGGTGCAGGCCGAGATCAGCGCGATCGCCTTCGAGACCGAGGCGAGATTGATGGTGGGGAGACCGCTGGGCAGCGAGGTAAGGCTCGCGGGCTTCCTGAGCGCGAAGAGCAAGCGCTCGAAGAGACTGATGCTGCATGTGACGAACATCGAATTTGTTGAAGGAGTTTGAAATGCCACCGCCACGCAGAGGCAAGGGAAAAGGCAAGGGGAAGTTCGGCAAGGACAAGAAGGACAAGGGCCAGCGGGCCCTCTTCCGTCGCCGCAAGTTCTGCCGCTTCACCGCAGAGAAGATCGAGTGGATCGACTACAAGGACGTCGAGCTGCTCAAGGACTTCGTCAACGAGACGGGCAAGATCATTCCGGCGCGCATCACCGGAACGTCGGCGGGCTATCAGCGCCAGCTTTCCGAGGCGATCAAACGCGCGCGTTTCCTCGCCTTGCTGCCCTACACGGACCTGCACTAATGCAAGTCATCCTGATGGAGAAGGTCGCCAACCTCGGCGAGCTGGGCGACGTGGTGAAGGTGAAAGACGGCTTCGCCCGCAACTTCCTGATCCCGCATGGCAAGGCGAAGCGCGCGACGCAGGACAACCTGAAGGCGTTCGAGTCGCGTCGGGCGGAACTCGAGAAGGCGCAGGCCGAGCAGCTCGCGAAAGCGAAGGAGCGCGGCGCGAAGCTGGAGGGCCTGACGCTGCAGATCACGCAGAAGGCGGGCCCCGACGGGCGCCTGTTCGGCTCGGTCACCAACTACGACATCGTCGAGGCGCTGCACAAGCAGGGCCACGGCGAGGTGGAGCGCGCCAACGTGCGCATGCCGCAGGGCCCGCTCAAGCAGGTGGGCGAGTTTCCGATCCAGATCGCGCTCCACACGGACGTCGCGGTCACGATCACGGTATCGGTGCTCGGCGAGCAGTAAGCGTCTTCGGACGGCGAAAAGGGCTCCTTTGCGGAGCCTTTTTTTCGCCCGTTTGCCTGGACGGATATACAGTAATAGACTGGAAAAGCGCGGCTTGACGGCTTTTGCTGTCAAGAAAATTAATTTCGGGTTTTCCCGGCTGATCCACAAACAATCGACACCCTACTCACAGGAAATCCACAGCCCGGTGCCCGCGCCAGCTTCGGCTGGTCAGTTTTTCAGCAGTCGCACGGCGGGTTTCCCGTCCGCAGCCTGCGCGTTCGGATAGGTCGAATCGAAAACCGCCGCCGGTCCCTATCATTGCGCCCGGGAGGAAAGCTCAAAGAATGGCTGTTGCACATCAACTCGCGCGGCAGGAAAGCCCCGATCCGCAGCTCGTAGCGCTGCGGGTCCCGCCGCACTCGGTGGAGGCGGAGCAGTCGCTGCTCGGCGCGCTGCTCATCGACAATCAGGCCTTCGACCGCATCGCCGACCTCGTCGCCGCCGAGGACTTCTATCGCGACGATCACCGGCGCATCTTCCGTCACATCACGAAGCTGGTCGAGAATACGCGGCCGGCGGACGTGGTCACCGTCGCCGAGTCGATCGAGGCGAGCGAGGACAAGGACAGGACCGGCGGCCCGGCGTACCTGGCGGCGCTGGCGCAGAACACGCCGAGCTCGCTCAACGTGCGCCGCTACGCGGAGCTGGTGCACGAGCGCGCCGTGCAGCGGCGCCTGGCGCAGGTGGCGACCGAGATCGCCGAGAGCGCGCTCGCGCCGAGCGGCAAGGAAGTCGGCCAGCTGCTCGACGAGGCGGAGTCGAGGATCTTCCAGATCGCCGAGTCCGGCGCGCGCAAGGACGTGGGCCTGCTCGGCATCAAGCCGATCCTCGCCAAGGTCTACGAGCGCATCGACCACCTGCACAACCAGGACAATCCGTCGGACGTCACCGGCGTGCCGACCGGCTTCGGCGACCTCGACACGCGCACCGCCGGGCTGCAGCCGGGCGACCTGATCATCGTTGCCGGACGGCCTTCGATGGGCAAGACGGCCTTTGCGCTCAACATCGCCGAGCACGTCGCGCTGCATCCGAGCGTCAGCCTGCCGGTCGCCATCTTCAGCATGGAGATGAGCGGCTCGCAGCTCGCCATGCGCTTGCTGTCCTCGATCGGCAAGGTCGACGCCCACAAGCTGCGCACCGGGCGGCTCAACGACGAGGAATGGTCGCAGCTCACCGAGGCGATGGGACGGCTGCACGAGGCCAAGATCCACGTCGACGAGACCCCGGCGCTCAATTCGCTCGAGGTGCGCGCGCGCGCGCGGCGGCTGAAGCGCGAGTATTCGAAGCTCGGCCTCGTCATCGTCGATTACCTGCAGCTCATGTCGTCGACCTCGCAGGGCGAGAACCGCGCCACCGAGATCTCGGAAATCTCGCGCTCGCTGAAAGCGCTCGCCAAGGAGCTCGATGTGCCGGTGATCGCGCTGTCGCAGCTTTCGCGTGCCGTCGAGCAGAGGAACGACCGCCGCCCGATGATGTCGGACCTGCGCGAATCCGGCGCCATCGAGCAGGACGCCGACGTCATCCTCTTCATCTACCGCGACGAGGTCTATTTCCCCGACAAGGAAGAAGTAAAGGGACGCGCGGAAGTGATCATCGGCAAGCAGCGTAACGGCCCGATCGGGCGCGTCGACCTGTCCTTCCTCGGCCGCTTCACCCGCTTCGCCAACTTCGCCGATCCCAACGCCTACTGAGCCGCTGCACGGCTACTTGCGGGTCGCGCTCCAGCGACCTTCCTGGCCCTTGTCGTCGCGGAAGCTGCCCTGCATCTGGCGGCCGCTTACCTGGCCCTGGAACTCGCGCCGCACGCCGCCCTGGTCGACGTAGACGAAGTTGATCTGCGCGCCGCGCAGGCGCGGCTCGCGCAGGCCGGCGTGCACCTGGCCGAACGCCACGCTGCCGTTGATCTTCTGGAAGCTCTGCTCGAGCGTGAGCTCGGCCTTCTGGCTGCCGGCGTCGAGCGCCCAGCTGCCGCCGACCTGCGCCGGCACGATCCAGAAGTAGGCGCGCCGGCCGTCCATCGACGAGATCTCGTCGGCTTCCCAGTCTTCCATCGTGAAGGAGTGCGAGACGACGCGCGTGCCGGGCCTCATCTGCAGGATCGTCGGGCGCAGCTTCATGTTGAGCGCCGGCAGCAGGTAAAGCGTGACCACCGTGGCCGAGGTGAAATCGGTCTGGAAGATGTCGGCCTGGCGGATGGTCGCCTTGCCCGCGCCCACGCCGGCGACGCCGGCCTGCTGCGCCTTCTCGTTCGCGTACTTGACCATGTCCGGGTTGTATTCGATGCCGGTGGCGCGCGCGCCGCGCTTGGCGGCGGCGATGGCGATCTTGCCGTCGCCGGCGCCGAGGTCGAAATGGATGTCGTTCGGCCCGACCTGCGCCATCGTCAGCATGCGGTCGACCACCTCGTCCGGCGTCGGCACCCAGATCACGTCCTTGCCGGCCTGGCCGACCTGCGGCTCGAACTTCTGGGCCGAGGCGGTGAAGGAAACGAACAGCGCAGCGACGAGCAATACGGCGCGGGCGAGGAGCGTCATCGGGATCCTTGAGGGGTACTGAGAGCGCCGAAATTTAGCAGAAAGGTCACGCGCGGTGGCGAAACGCTGCCGCCGCCGCGTGACTTAATTCGGGGACGGAGCCCTAATTGTCCGTCTCCGTGTACGTGACCTTCGTTCCGCTGATGCTCAGCATGCCTTTCGCTTTCAGCTTGGCGACAAGTACATCGACCTCGGAATCCGTCATCGGCCGAGACGAGAGCGAACGGATCGTGCCACTCAGCGCCTTGACACTTTTCGGCTTTGCCGAGCCGCGTTGCCGGAGGTTCGCCGCGATGAGAGCGACCATGTCGGGCGCTTTAGCCTTCTTTGCCTGGCCGTTGGGGCAATGGAACTCGCCTTTTTGCTTAAGCACCACCTTCATCTTTTCCTTCAGGGACATGCTGCCGAGCAGCGCGTTCATCGCCTTGCAGCACACCACGCAATTCTCATCCGCGTTGTTTCCCCCGCGGGCGCTTGCGACCAAGTGCTCGACGCTTGCGTCCGCGACGGGAAGGGTCTTCTCGCAGAAGAAGCATTGGCCTCCTTGGGCGAAGAGCAGGCGGTCCAGCGGCTTGGTCGGCACAGCGGTCGGGCTCCGTCCCCGGAAGAGTTAGGGCTCCGTCCCTGAACTCAGAGGACGTCGGCCGCGTAGTCGGCGAGGCGCGAGCGCTCGCCGCGCGAGAGCGTGATGTGCCCGGCGTGCGCCCAGTCCTTCATCCGGTCGACGACGTAGGTCAGGCCGGAGCTGCCTTCGGTGAGGTAGGGCGTGTCGATCTGCGCGATGTTGCCGAGGCAGACGACCTTGGTGCCGGGGCCGGCGCGAGTGACGAGCGTCTTCATCTGCTTCGGCGTCAGGTTCTGCGCCTCGTCGATGATCAGCCACTTGTTGACGAAGGTGCGGCCGCGCATGAAGTTGAGCGACTTGATCTTGATGCGCGAGCGCACCAGATCGCGCGTCGCCGCGCGGCCCCATTCGCCGCCCGATTCATCCGAGGCATTCAGCACGTCGAGGTTGTCCTCGAGCGCGCCCATCCACGGCTGCATCTTCTCTTCCTCGGTGCCCGGCAGGAAGCCGATGTCCTCGCCGAGCGGCACCGTGACGCGCGTCATGATGATCTCGGAGTAGCGCTTGTCGTCCAGCACCTGCGTGAGGCCCGCCGCGAGCGCCATCAGCGTCTTGCCGGTCCCTGCCTGGCCGAGCAGCGTGATGAAGTCGACCGCCGGGTTCATCAGCAGGTTCATGGCGAAGTTCTGCTCGCGGTTGCGCGCGGTAATGCCCCAGACGGAATTCTTCGTGTGCGTGTAGTCGCGCAGCGTCTCGATCACGGCGATGCGGCCGGTGGTTTCCTTGACCAGGGCATACAGCGGCCGCTCGCCGGTCTCGTCGTAGATGAACTCGTTGACGTGCAGCTTGGACACCAGCGGCCCGCGCACGCGGTAGTAGGTGTGACCGTCCTTCTTCCACGACTCGACGTCGCGGCCGTGCGTGTCCCAGAAGTCCTTCGGCAGGCGCCGCACGCCGGTGTACAGCAGGTCGGCGTCTTCGAGCACCTTGTCGTTCGTGTAGTCCTCGGCGGCGAGGCCGAGCGCGCGCGCCTTGATGCGCATGTTGATGTCTTTCGACACCAGCACCACTTGGCGCTCGGCATGCTTTTCCTGGAGTGAACGCACCACGGCGAGGATCTGGTTGTCGGTCTTGCCCGAGGCGAGCGTGGTCGGCAGCTCGCCGTTCATCGCCTCGGTCTGCAGGAACAGGCGGCCTTTCGCCGACTGGCCGTCCTTCGTCTTGATGACGAGGCCGGCCTTGATGTCTTCCACCGCGCTCGACACGATCTCGTCGAGGAAGCGGCTCGCCTGCCGCGCGTTGCGCGCCACGTCGGAGAGGCCGCGCTTGTGCGCGTCGAGCTCCTCCAGCACGCCGATCGGAAGGTACAGGTCGTGCTCCTCGAAGCGGAACAGGCTCGTCGGGTCGTGCATCAGCACGTTCGTGTCGAGCACGAAGAGCTTCTTCACTTTCGGTTTTCGGGCGGCACGGGCAGATTTCACGGCGGGGGAGAAGGAGGGCGAGGCTACGGAGTCCAGTACGGCGGCGCTGCTGTCGACATCATAGGGCTTTAGCAAAGTTCACTACCTCCTCGACGTGGCCAGTACTTTCACCGCGCATGGCGCGGACCTTTCAAAGCCGCTCGAACGGAAACTAAGCGCTTGAATTCGTTGTGGCGATCGCGAAGGCCGGCACCCGCGGCCCTGCAGCCGGCGGTGTTGTCCTTCGGGTAGAAGCAGAGCACCAGCCGTTTGCCGCGCTGGTCCGAGAATCGGAACGTGCCGCCGCCGGTGCTGGGAAGACTCAAGTCTGCGACCGGCTTGCCGAGCGTGTTCAGAGGTTTTAATTACCCTTCTTAGCAACGTGCTCTAACGCTTTCATTGAACATGTTTTCTACGCGGGCTGCAAGCGCATTGTAGGCGGCTGAAAGTAAAGATTTTTCCGCCGGGCGGCACGTCCGTTGCCTCTTTCCGCCGGCGTGGACATCGCCAGGGGCACCATGTCGCAGCGCGCGATGGAAATGCTCGAGCAGCTGCTCGAGCTGCCCGCTGGCGACCTGAAGGCCACGCTCTCGCAGGCAAGCGACATCGTCGCCGACGCCACCGGAGCCGACAAGGTGGACGGCTTCCTGTACGACGCGAAGCGCGACTCGCTGGTCGCCGTCGGCAGCAGCACGCAGCCGCTTTCCATGCTGCAGCACCAGCTCGGCCTCGACGTGCTGCCGTTGTCCAATGGTGGCCGGGTGGTGCACGTATTCAAGACGGGCAAGACTTTCATCACCGGCAGCCTCGACCGGGATGCGGAAGAGCTGCGCGGCATAAAGGAAGGCCTGGGCATCCGCTCCAAGCTCGGCGTGCCGCTCGAGCTCGGCAGCCGGCGGCTCGGCATGCTGATGATCGCCTCGCGCGAGCCCGATTTCTTCAGCGACGAAGACGTGCGGCTCGCCGAGCTCGTCGCACGCTGGATCGGCATCGTGGCGCATCGCGCCGAGCTGGTCGAAGAGATCGCGCGCAACGCCGCAGAGGACGGGCGGCGGGCGGCCGTCGAGGAAATCGTGGCCGTGCTGGCGCACGAGCTGCGCAACTATCTTTCGCCGCTCGAGCTGCGCGTCGAGCTGCTGCGCATGCGGGCGCGCGCGGCCGCGCGCGACGATGACCTGCAGGACCTCGAGGCCGTCGGCAAGTCGGTCGCGCGACTCGGCCTGGTGGTGTCCGACATCCTCGAAGCGGCGCGCCTCGACCGCGGCTTGTTCCACCTTGCGCCGCAACTGGTCGATCTCGGCGCGCTCGTGCGCGAGGTCGCGCTTCCGCTCGCCACGCCTGCGCGCCCGGTGCGGGTCACCCTCCAGGAAGGCGACACGATCAACGTGATGGGCGATGAGGCCCGCTTGCGCCAATGCATCGGCAACGTGGTGGCGAACGCCGTGCAGGTGTCGCCCGTGAACGGGGCGGTGAGCATCTTCGTGCGGCGGGAACAGCGCGCTGCCGAAGGCGCGCCGCGCGCCCTGGTCGAAGTGATCGACCAGGGACCGGGCATTCCGAGCGATCTGCTGCCGCGCATCTTCGAGCGCTTAGTCACCGGCGGGCCGCGCGAAGGCGGGCTCGGCCTGGGGCTTTACCTGGCGAAGCGAATCGCCGCGCTCCACGGCGGCGACCTGAGCGCCGAGTCGCCGCCCGGCAAGGGCGCGCGCTTTACGCTCAGCCTGCCTTGCCCTGCGGCCTTAGCGCGCGCAGCTTCTCGAGCAGCGCCTGCGGCTTGAAGGGCTTGCGCAGCGTGAAGTCGGCGCCCGCCACCTCGGCCACCTGCAGGTAGTCGGTCTGCACCGGGAAATGCGCGTCGCCGGACATGGCGATGATGCCCATCGCCGGATAGCGGGAGCGGAACAGCTGGATCGTCTCGATGCCGTCGCGGTCGGGCATGAAGATGTCGGTGAGCAGGACGTCCGCGGGATGGCTCGCCTGCACTTCGACGGCCTCGCCTCCGTCGCGGGCGGTCTCGACCTCGTAGCCGGCCTGGCTCAGCACGAGCTGGAGCGACTCGCGCAGGGCGGGATTGTCGTCGACGATGAGGACGCGCGTGCTCATGGGGAGATTTTACGTGCGCGGCGCGAGGAAGCGGCGTAATTCCGCCAGCAGCTCGCGGGGTTTTTCCTCGGCGATGAAATGGCCGCAGTCGAGCGCCCTGCCGCGCACGTCCTCGGCCACCTCGCGCCAGTCGGCGAGGCAGTTGAACAGGGCTTCGATCACGCCGTGCTTTCCCCACAGGGCAAGCACGGGCATGCGGATTTTCCTTCGCGCATCCTGCTTATCGTGCACCAGGTCGATGGTGGCGGCAGCGCGATAGTCTTCGCAGGTGGCGTGGATGGTGCGCGGGTCGCGGAAGGCGCGCGTGTACTCGATGATCGCGTCGCGGCTGAACTGCTTGATGCCGGAGGGGCCGCGTCCCAGGCGTCTCAGGATGTACCACGGTGCCTGGCCTTCGAGCATCCGCTCGGGCAGGGGGGATTCCTGGATGAGGAAAAACCAGTGCCAATAGGCCTTGGCGAACTGCATCGAGGTGCTCTGGTACATCTTCAGCGTCGGCGAGATATCGAGCACGGTGAGGCTGCGCACGCGCTTGGCGAAGTCGCGGGCCATGCGGTGGCCGACGCGCCCGCCGCGGTCGTGGCCGACGACATGGAAGCCCAGGTAGCCGAGCGATTCCATCACCTGCGCCATGTCGAGTGCCATCGCCCGCTTCGAATAGTTGGCGTGGTCGGGCAAGCCGCGCGGCTTGGACGAGTCGCCGTAGCCGCGCAGGTCCGGGCACACCACCGTGTAGTCGCGCGCGAGCTGCGGCGCCACCCTGTGCCACATGGCGAGCGTCTGCGGGTAGCCATGCAGCAGGAGCAGCGGCGGGCCGTCGCCGCCGATCATCAGGTTGATCGTCACGGCCCCGTAAGCGCCGCCGTTCACCCTTATCCGGCGGCGCTCGAAGCCGGGGAACATGGTGCCGAGGCTCATGCCGCGACTTGCCTTCCCTGCAGCGCGAGCGTGCCGGAGCGCCCCGGCACTTCGCCGTAGACGACCTCATGGCGCGGCAACGCGTCGCGCGGGATCTGCCTCGTGCTCACGATTTCATAGCCCTGTTGTCGCCAGCCCGTGAGCAGGGTATCGAAAAGCGCTGCGAGCTTGCCACCTTCCAGTTCCGCGTGCGCCGTAAAGACGTGATCGCCGGTTCCCGTGAGGCTCAATAAGCGGCGGGCCGCATCGGGTTGCAGGCCGATCAGCTCATCCAGCGTCGGCAGCGTCGTGGGGACCTGCGGGCAGCCGAGCGCCTTGCCCGCCCACACCGGCTGAAACGGATGCGTACCGCGCGTATCGGAAGCGTAGTCGAAGCGCTCCTGGAAACGCGCCGCGTGCATGTTGGTCTGCCAGCCCGCCGCGCCCCAGGTGGCCGGCCTTTCCCCGAACACGCTCTCGAAGCGCTCCACCGCGAGCTGCATCTCGCGCTCGGTCCAGCGCGCGTCCTTGCGCGCGACGAAGTCCTGCCAGCGCACGTGGTCCCAGCAATGGATGCCGACCTCGAAGCCGGCGTCCCGCGTCCTCTGGAGGACGTCGCGGCAGCGCAGCCCGATGTCGGGTCCCGGCAGCAGCGTGCCGTACAGGAGCGTGCGCACGCCGTAATGCTCGAGCACCGACGTGCGGCTCACCTTCGAGAAGAAGCCGGGGCGGAACACGCGGCGCAGGGCGCGGCCGGTGTGGTCGGGCCCGAGACTGAAGAGGAAGGTCGCGCCGGCGCCGTGCTTCTTCAGGAGCTCGACCAGTCGCGGCACGCCCTCCTGCGTGCCGCGCAGCGTGTCGACGTCGATCTTGAGGGCGAGCCGCACTACTTCACGAGGTGGCGGGCCTCCGCGACATCCGTGCGATACGCGTCGCAGATGCGGCGCAGCGCGTCGCGCATGCCGATGCGCGGCCGCCAGCGCAGGTCGCGCATGGTGTTGTCGATCTTCGGCACCCGGTTCTGCACGTCCTGGTAGCCGCGGCCGTAGTAGCGATCGGCGGTCGTCTTGACGATGCGCACCTTGCGCGCCGCCGCCTGGTACTCCGGATACTCGAGCGCGAGCTCCACCATCGTCTCGGCGAGCTCCTTCACCGAGATGTTGTTCTTAGGATTGCCGATGTTGTAGATGTTGCGCGAGGCGATGCCGTTGCGGTTGGCGATGATCGCCATCAGCGCGTCGATGCCGTCGTCGATGTAGGTGAAGGCGCGCTTCTGCCGGCCGCCGTCGACCAGGTTGATCTTCTCGCCGCGCACGATATGGCCGAAGAACTGCGTCACCACGCGCGAGCTGCCTTCCTTTGCCGTGGCAAGCGAATCGAGGCCGGCGCCGATCCAGTTGAACGGCCGGAACAGCGTGAAGTCGAGGTTCTCCTTCTCGCCGTAGGCCCAGATCACGCGGTCCATCAGCTGCTTCGAGCAGGCGTAGATCCAGCGCTGCTTGTTGATCGGCCCGTAGACGAGCGTCGAGCTCTGCGGATCGAACTGCTTGTCCGGCGACATGCCGTAGACCTCGGAGGTCGACGGGAACACCAGGCGCTTCTTGTGGCGCACGCAAGCGCGCACGATCGGCAGGTTCGCCTCGAAGTCGAGCTCGAACACGCGCAGCGGCTCCTTGACGTAGGTCGCCGGCGTGGCGATCGCGACCAGCGGCAGCACGGTGTCGCACTTGCGGATGTGGTACTCGATCCACTCGCGGTTGATCGTGATGTCGCCTTCGAAGAAATGGAAGCGCGGCTCGTGCAGCACGTCCTCGATGCGGTCGGCCTGCATGTCCATGCCGAACACTTCCCAGTCGGTGTCGGCGAGGATGCGCTTGGAGAGGTGGTGGCCGATGAAGCCGTTCACCCCGAGGATGAGGATTCGTTTCATTTTCTTTCCTGGACTTCGAGCAGGCGCAGGACTTTACCATCGCCGCAGAGCGCGAACCATTCGCCGTTCTGCTGGAACGGACCCAAAGGGCCGTCTGGCGCGCGCTCCTCCAGCAGCTTCGTCCTATAGACGAACAAGTGCTCGCAGAACGCGCCGGGGTAAGGCGGCGCGACGGCGCGCACGAGGTTGTGGATCTCGCGTGCGCTCTTCGTCCAGTCGATGCGGCCGTCTTCCGGCTTGCGGCCGCCGAAATAGCTGCCTTTGCTGAGGTCGTTCTCCCGCAGCACCGCGGTGCCGGCCGCCAAGGGGCCGATACTGCGGCGCAGGACTTTCTCCGCCGCATCGCTCACCTTCGCGAACACTTCCGCGGCGGTTTCATCCGGGCCGATGGGCACCGCCTGTTGGTCGACGATGCGCCCCGCATCGGGCTTCACGGTCATTTCATGCAGCGTGGCGCCGGTTTGCGCCTCGCCGTTCAGCACGGCCCAGTTGACCGGGGCGCGCCCGCGATACTTCGGCAGCAGCGAACCGTGCATGTTGAAGGCGCCGCGCCTGGCGAGGGCGAGCACTTCGAGCGGCAGCATGCGCCGGTAATAGAACGAGAAAATGAAGTCGGGCGCGATCTGCCGCAGCCTTTCGCGCATCACCGGGAGGTCCGGGTCGAGCAGGGTTTCGATGCCCCGGCTGCGCGACAACTCGGCGACGCTCGCGAAGAAGATGCGCTCGCGGGGGTCGTCGCGGTGCGTGACGACGAGCGGGACTTCGACGCCGGCGTCGAGCAGCACGCCGAGGCAGCGCGCGCCTACGTCGTGGTAGCCGAAGACGACCGCTCGCGCGATTGCCACGTGTCCGATTTTTCCAGGACGGCCTGCACCAGGTAGCGCGGGCGGTGGCGCACCTGCTGGTAGATGCGGCCGACGTACTCGCCGACGAGGCCCAGGCCGAACAGCACCAGGCCGATGAGGAAGAACTGCAGGATGTCGCGATCCCAGAAGGTGCGCAGCGCGTCGACCGGCGCGCCGGAGAGGAGCCGTTCGACCATCACGACGACGTAGATCAGCACCGAGAATACGGACACGCCGATGCCGAAGAGCGAGAAAAGCTGCAGCGGCACGACCGAGAAGCCGGTGATGAGGTCGAAGTTGAGGCGCAGCAGGCGGTAATACGAGTACTTCGACTCGCCGGCGGCACGCTCCTCGTGAGCGACCTCGACCTCGGCCGGCGATTTGGCGAAGGTATAGGCGAGCGCCGGAATGAACGTGCTCACCTCGCGGCATTCGGCGATCGCCTGGATGATGTCGCGGCTGTAGGCGCGCAGCATGCAGCCCTGGTCGGTCATGTGGATGCGCGTGATGCGCTCGCGCACGCGGTTCATCGCGCGCGAAAGGACGCGGCGCAGCCAGGGGTCCTGCCGGTCGCGGCGTACGCCGCCGACATAGTCGTGGCCGGCATCCATGCAGGCGAGCAGGTTGCCGATCTCCTCCGGCGGGTTCTGCAGGTCGGCGTCGAGGGTCACGACGCGCTCGCCGCGGCAGCGCTCGAAGCCGGCCATGATCGCCATGTGCTGGCCGAAGTTGCCGTTCAGCAGCACGACGCGCGTCACGTCGGGCCGCCGGCTGAATTGCTCGCGCAGGAGCGCCGCGGAACGATCGCGGCTGCCGTCGTTCACGAAGATGACCTCGTAGGCGAGCCCGAGCTTGTCGAGCGCCGGGTAAAGGCGCGCGAAAAGCGCCCCGAGGCCCGCCTCCTCGTTGTAAACGGGGATGACCACGGAAAGGTTCACGCCAGCACCTTGCGCGCTGCCTCGCATACGCGATCGACGTCGGAATCCGCCATGGCCGGGAAAAGCGGTAGCGTAACAATGCCGCGGCCGATGCGCTCGGCGTGCGGGAACTGGCCCTCGCGCCAGCCCTGCGCGCGATAGAGCTTGAAGAGGTGCATCGCCGGGTAGTGCACGCCGACGCCGATGCCGAGTTCGCGCATGCGCGCGATGAAGCCCGCCCGCTCGACCTGCGGCGGCAGCACGACCTGGAACATGTGCCAGTTGGATTGCTCGTAATCCTCGACCGGCAGCTCGCAGCCCAGGTCGCGATCCCAGCGCTGGAAATAGCGCCGCGCCAGCGCCCTGCGCCTTGCCGTGAAGCGCTCCAGATGCGGCAGCTGGCCCAGGCCGATGCGTGCCGCGATGTCGGTCAGGTTGAACTTGCCGCCGGCGAGCTCGACCTCCATGCCGTCCTCGCCGGAGCGCACCACGCCCTGAAGGCGCAGTTGCTCGCAGCGCGGCACATAGCTCTCATCGGGCAGAACGAGCGCACCGCCTTCGGCCGAGGTGATGTTCTTGTTGGCGTGGAAGCTGAACGAGACGAGGTCGCCGAAGCTGCCGATGCGCCGACCGCGCCAGCTGGCGCCGAAAGCCTGCGCCGCATCTTCGATGACGCGAAGGTTTCTCGGGTTGGCGAGCGCATAGAGCGCGTCCCTGTCCACCGGCAGGCCGGCGAGGTCGACCGGGATGAGCGCGCGGGTGGCCGGGGTGATCGCCTTCTCGACTTCGCGCAGATCGATATTGCGAGTGCGCGCGTCGACATCGACGAACACGGGCCGCGCGCCGACCTCGAGCACGACGTTCGCCGTGGCGACCCAGGAAAGCGGGGTGGTGATGACCTCGTCGCCTTTGCCGATGCCGGCGAGGCGCAAGCCGACCTCGAGCGTCGCGGTGCCGGAATTGAAGGCGCGCACCGGACGGCCGCCGCAGAGCGCGCCGAGCGCGGCCTCGAATGCCTTTACCTGCGGCCCGGAGGTGATCCATCCCGAGCGCAGCACCTCGGCGACGCCGGCGATGGTTGCTTCGTCGATCTGCGGCCGGGTGAAGGGCAGGAAAGGCGCGGACATGCGAGGGGCCGATGATACCGGCTCCAAGCCTTGGGGATTTGAGTCAGGGTTTCTTCACGATCGCGTATTGCGCGCCGCGCGAAACGATCTGCATCGCGATGCCCAGCTCCTTTGCCAGCCGCTCGGCTCGCTCCACGGGGACGAACGCCCACGCCTCCGGCGCGCCGTTCCACGCGCGCGCAAAGGCCGGCAGATCGGGAATGAACTTGGCCGGCTCCCAATCGATCGCCACGCCGAGCTCGTCGCGGTAAGCGACCATCGTGACCGTGCGGCGCAGGTTCCAGGGCAGGGTATGGTCGTACATGTCGACGGCGAACACGGCGGCGCCGGGCGACGGACGTTGCGGCAGCGCCTCGACCACCGCCGCGACGCTGAAGCGCTCCGACAGCGTGCGGTGGCCGGCGAGCCCGACCTGGGTCGCCGTCAATGCGCCAAGGGCAAGGAGCGCGATGCCCGCCGGCAATCGTTGCCGCGAGACGAGAAGCCACGCGCCGGCCGCGCAGCCGGCGAGGAGGAGAAGGGCGACGACGAGCCAGCGGGCATAAGCGGCGTACGCTCCGCCGGCTGCGAAGCGGTGGATCAGGACGGCGCCGACCACGGCCGCGACGACGAGCGCGGCGGCTTGCAGCGTCAACGTGGCGCGATCGATCGAGCGAGCGGCGAGCACCGCGAGCGCCGGGAAGATCGGCAGGATATAAGGCGGCAGCTTCGAGCTCGAGACCGAGAAGAAAGCAAAGACCACGAGCGCCCAGAGCCAGAGCAGAAGCTCGGCCTCGCTCCTTTGCCCGAACACGCGCACCGCGGCGCGGCCCAAGGGAACCAGCCAGGGCCCGATGCCGGCCGCCAGCACCGGCACGAAATACCAGGCCGGGTGCACGCGGTGGTGCATTTCGGTCGTGAAGCGCTGGAAATGCTCCTGGATGAAGAAGAAATGCGCGAACTCCGGGTTTGCCATCGAGACCGCAATGAACCACGGCGCCGAGATGAGAAGGAACACGAGCGGTCCGGCGACCGGACGCATTCGCCGCACGATCGCCCAATCGCGCTTGAGGAGCCCGTAGAGCACGACGGTGGCGAGCGGCAGGACGATGCCGATCAGGCCCTTGCTCAGCACGGCGAGCGCGCACGCGGCCCAGAAGACGAGCATATGGCCCATGGCGAAGGCAAACAGCGCGGCCGAGAGGAAAAAGCTCACGCCCATATCGAGCGTGTTGACCTGGCCGAGGATCGCGTAGAGAGGGCTGCCCGCCAGCACCGCCGCCGCATAAGCGCCGACCGGCGGGCCGAACAAGCGGTTGCCCGCATAAAGCGCCATCCCGATGCCGGCGAAGCCGATCAGCGCGGTCCACAGGCGCGCCACCCAGTCCTTCTCGCCGAGAACGGAAAACAGCGCCGCCGTGGCCCAGTATTGCAGCGGCGGCTTCTCGAAGTACTTGAAGCCGTTCAGGCGCGGCGTGATCCAGTCGGCGCTCGCGACCATCTCGCGCGAGATCTCGCCGTAGCGGCTTTCGTCCGCCTTGTAGAGCGGGCGGATGCCGAGCGTGCCGAACCAAAGAACCGCGAGCAGGACCCACAGTCCTGCGGCTCTCAGGCTCACTCGAAAAGCAGCGCGAGCGCGACCTTGCGCTCTTCAGCGACGAGGATGTTGTAGGTGCGGCAAGCGGCCTTCACATCCATCACTTCCACGCCGACGCGCGCTCGAGCGAGCGCGGCCGTGAGCCGTGGATGCGGAAAGCGCTGGCGCCGCCCGGTGCCGAGCAGCACGATCTCGAGCCCCATGCTGCCGAGCTCGGCGAAGTCCTGCTCCTTCAGGCTGTCGAAGTTCGCGGCGCTCCATCCGGCAACGCGCTCGCGCGTGATGATGACGCTGCGATCGTGCCGCTCGCCGTTCACCATCACGTAATCGTCGCCGTACCCCGTGATCGTGTTCGCCGAGCCGGGGGTCGAGGCGTGGAGTTTCACGCTAGAATTCTATCAATGCGTGAATTTTCAAGGATTAAGCGCCTTCCGCCGTACGTCTTCAACATCACCAACGAGCTGAAGATGGCCGCGCGCCGGCGCGGCGAAGACGTCATCGATCTGTCGATGGGCAATCCCGACGGGCCGACGCCGAAGCACATCGTCGACAAGCTGGTCGAAGCGGCGCAGCGGCAGGACACGCATGGCTACTCGGTCTCGAAAGGCATCCCGCGCCTGAGGAAGGCGATCTGCGACTGGTACAAGCGCCGCTACGGCGTCGAGTTCGATGCGGATTCCGAGGCCATCGTCACCATCGGTTCGAAGGAAGGCCTCGCGCACCTGATGCTCGCCTGCCTGGAGCGCGGCGATACGGTTCTCGTGCCGAACCCTTCGTATCCGATCCATATCTATGGCGCGATCATCGCCGGCGCCGACATCCGCTCGGTGCGCATGACGCCCGGGGTGGATTTCTTCGCCGAGCTCGAGCGCGCGATCCGCGAGCTCACGCCGAAGCCGAAGATGCTGGTGATCGGCTTCCCGTCCAATCCGACGGCGCAATGCGTCGACCTCGGCTTCTTCGAGCGCGTGATCGCGATCGCCAAGGAGCACAACATCCTCGTCGTGCACGATCTCGCCTACGCCGACATCGTGTTCGACGACTACAAGGCACCTTCCATCATGCAGGTGCCGGGCGCGCGCGACATCGCGGTCGAGTTCTTCACCATGTCGAAGAGCTACAACATGGCCGGCTGGCGCGTCGGCTTCATGGTCGGCAACAAGGAGCTGGTGCACGCGCTCGCGCGCATCAAGAGCTACCACGACTACGGCACCTTCGCGCCGATCCAGGTGGCCTCGATCGTCGCGCTCGACGGCCCGCAGGCCTGCGTCGAGGAAATCCGCCGGACCTACGAGAAGCGGCGCAACGTGATGGTGAAGTGCCTGCACGACATGGGCTGGATGGTGGAGAAGCCGCGCGCCTCGATGTACGTGTGGGCCAGGATTCCCGAGTTCTACAGCAAGCTCGGCTCGATCGAGTTCACCAAGCGCCTGCTCGCCGAGGCGAAGATCGCGGTCGCCCCGGGCATCGGCTTCGGCGACTACGGCGACGACCACGTGCGCATCGCGCTGATCGAGAACGAGCAGCGCCTGCGCCAGGCGGCGCGCGGCATCCGCGACATGTTCCGCAAGGATGGACTCCTGCGCGCCTCGGCGTGAGAAACCACGAAGCCAGCCTGATGCGACCCATTAGAGTCGGGCTGCTCGGCATCGGCACGGTCGGCAGCGGTACCTGGGAAGTCCTCAAGCGCAACGCCGACGAGATCCGCCGCCGCGCCGGGCGCGCCATCACCATCAGCGTGGTCGCCGACAAGGACCTCGCGCGCGCGAGGAAGATCACGCAGGGCAAGGCGAAGGTTGTCGCGGACGCGTTCCAGGTCGTGCGCTCGAAAGAGGTCGATATCGTCATCGAGCTGATCGGCGGCACCACGGTCGCCAAGGCGCTGCAGCTCGAGGCGATCGCGCACGGCAAGCATGTCGTCACGGCGAACAAGGCGCTGCTCGCCACGCACGGCAACCAGATCTTCGCCGCCGCGCAGAAGAAGGGCGTGATGGTCGCCTTCGAGGCGGCGGTGGCGGGCGGCGTGCCGATCATCAAGGCGCTGCGCGAAGGGCTCACGGCGAACCGCATCGAGTGGATCGCCGGCATCATCAACGGCACTTCGAACTTCATCCTGTCCGAGATGCGCGAGAAGGGGCTTTCCTTCGCTGCCGCGCTCAAGGACGCGCAGGCGCGCGGCTATGCCGAAGCCGACCCGACCTACGACATCGAGGGCGTCGACGCCTCGCACAAGCTCACCATCCTCGCCGCGCTGGCCTTCGGCATCCCGATGCAGCTGAAGAAATGCTTCGTGGAGGGAATACAGAAGCTCGGCGCCGCGGACATCCGCTACGCGGAAGAGCTCGGCTACCGCATCAAGCTGCTCGGCATCACCAAGCACACGCAAAAGGGCATCGAGCTGCGCGTGCACCCGACCCTGATCCCGGCGCGCCGCCTGATCGCGAACGTCGAAGGCGTGATGAACGCCATCCTCGTCAAGGGCGACGCCGTCGGGCCGACGCTCTATTACGGCGCCGGGGCGGGAAGCCAGCCGACCGCGAGCGCGGTGGTGGCGGACCTGGTCGACGTGACGCGGCTCATCACCGCGGACCCCGGGCATCGCGTGCCGCACCTCGCGTTCCAGCCCGACCAGCTCTCCGCTATCCCGGTGCTGCCGATCGGCGAGGTGGAGACCTCCTATTACCTGCGCATGCGCGTCGTCGACCGGCCCGGCGTGCTGGCCGACATCACCCGCATCCTCGCCGACTGCCGCATCTCGATCGATGCCATGGTGCAGAAGGAGCCGCCGGAGGGCGAGCGGCAGGTCGACATCGTCATGCTCACGCACCAGGCGCTCGAGCGCGATGTCGATCGGGCGATCGCCAAGATGGAGCGCCTGAAGAGCGTGCTCGGCAAGGTGGTGCGCCTGCGGCTGGAGGCGTTGCTGTGAGAATCGTCCTGCTGGCATTGGCGCTGGCGATGGGCTCCGCCGCCACGGCGCAGGAGAAGGCCCCGAAGAAGAAGCCGGCCGCGAAGCAGGTGGCGCACAAGAAGGCCACGCCGCAGCAGATCAAGAAGTTCGACGAGCTGCAGAAGAAGCGCCAGAGCAAGGCCGAGTAGCGTGCTCTACGTCAGCACCCGGGGCGGCGGGGCGCCGCAGCGCTTCTCCGGCATCCTGCTCGAGGGCCTGGCCGCGGATGGCGGCCTGTACGTGCCCGAGCGCTTTCCGAAAGTTGACTTGCCTTCCTTGAGAGGCAAGAGCTACGTCGAGCTCGCGAAGCGCATCCTCGGGCAGTTCATGGACGACGTGCCGCAGCTCGACGCCATCATCGAGCGCACCTATACGGCGCGCATCTTCGGCTCGGAGGACGTCACGCCGCTGAAGACGCTCGAGCCGGGACTGCACCTGCTCGCGCTCTCCAACGGCCCGACCGCGGCGTTCAAGGATGTCGCGATGCAGCTCCTGGGCAACCTCTTCGAAGGCAAGCAGCTCAAGATCGTGGGCGCGACCTCGGGCGATACCGGCACGGCGGCGGAGTACGCGCTGCGCGGCAAGCGCGGCATCCAGGTCTTCATGCTCTCGCCGTGGAACCGCATGACGCCGTTCCAGCGCGCGCAGATGTACTCGCTGCAGGACCGCAACATCCACAACCTGGCGGTGAAGGGCGTATTCGACGATTGCCAGGACCTGGTGAAGAAGCTGAACGCGGACGCCGCCTTCAAGGAGCGCGAGCGCATCGGCGCGGTGAACTCGATCAACTGGGCGCGCGTGGCCGCGCAGGTGGTGTACTACTTCAAGGGCTACTTCGCAGCGACCCGCAGCGACAACGAGCAGGTGAGCTTCGCCGTGCCGACCGGCAATTTCGGCAACATCTACGCCGGCTACGTGGCGCGCTGCATGGGCTTGCCGGTCAGGCGGCTGATCCTCGCCACGAACGAGAACGACGTGCTGGATGAGTTCTTCCGTACCGGTCGCTATCGCGTGCGCAAGAAAGCGAAGAAGACCTCGAGCCCGTCGATGGACATCTCGAAGGCCTCCAACTTCGAGCGCTATGTCTACGATCTGGTCGGACGCGATGCGGGGCGCGTGCGGCTGCTGTGGCGCGCGCTCGACGAAGAGGGCGCCTTCAGCCTCAAGCCGGGAAGCGAGTTCGCCTCCGGCAGGAGCACGCACGCCGATCGAGTCGATACGATCCGCGCCGTGTACAAGAAATACGGCGTGATGATCGACCCGCATACCGCCGATGGCGTGACCACCGGCCTGCGCTACCGCGAGCCCGGCGTGCCGCTCGTTTGCCTCGAGACCGCGCGGCCCGTCAAGTTCGCCGAAACGATCCGCGAGGCGCTCGGCCGCGAGCCCGAACGCCCGGCCGAGTTCGCCGGCCTCGAGGCGCTGCCGCAGCGCGTGCAGGTCATCGCGGCCGATGTCGAGCTCCTGAAACGCCTCATCGCCAATGCAGGCTGAGAAGAATGTGCTCGGCGGCGAGCTGCGCGCCTGCAGCTATGCCCCGCTCACCGGCTACTTCCGCGACGGCTGTTGTGCAACGCACGATCTCGATGGCGTGGCGCATCTCGTTTGCGTCCAGGTGACGCAGGAATTCCTCGATTTCAGCGTCGCGCGCGGCAACGATCTGGTCACGCCGCGCCCCGACCTGCGCTTTCGCGGCCTCAAGCACGGCGATCGCTGGTGCCTGCATGTGCTGCGCTGGGTCGAGGCGTGGGAGGCGGGCAAGGCGCCGCGCGTGGTGCTGGAAGCGACCCACGAAAACGTTCTCAAGTACGCACCGCTCTCCGCGCTCAAACGGCACGCGCTTGACCTGAACTGACCCGGCGCCTAGATTGGCCGGCATGGGCGCAGAAGACACTGCGACCGTCTGGCACCGGGAGCACGTGTATTTCCGCCGGCTCCTCGACCTCTTGCAGGCCGAAGTGGAGCGCCTGCGCTCTCGCGAACCGTGCAGCTTCCGGCTGATGCTCGACATCGTCGAGTATCTGCGCGTCTATTCCGATCGCTATCACCACACGCGCGAAGACGTCGTGTTCGAGGTCGTTGCGGCGCGGCATCCTCGGCTGCGACCCCAGGTCGAGCGGTTCAAGCGCGAGCACCGCGCGCTCGCGCGCACCGGAGATGAGCTGCTGCGCGAGCTAAACGAGGTCGCGGAAGGCCGCGTAAGCGGCGTGCAGGAGCTTCAGCTCGCGGCCGAGGACTATCTGGCCGGCTATCGGCGCCACATCGCTGCCGAGGAAGACGAGCTCGTGAATCTCGCCGCGCGCACGCTGAGCGCCGAAGAATGGCAATCGGTCGCGGACGCTGCGCCGCTCGGCTTCGATCCGGTGTTCGGCGCGCACCCTCACGAGCGCTACCGCGAGCTCCTGCGGCGCGTTACGCCTTAGCGTGCTCGCGCGGCGCTTCCTGCGCCGCCGCGCTCAGGCGGTCAGGGTCGAGGATCATGATCTCGCGGCGCGTGACGCCGATGATGCCGTCGCCGGAGAACTGCTTCAGCAGCCGCGACAGGGTTTCCTTCTTCACGCCCAGCCGCGCCGCGACCACCGTCTTGCTGACCGGCAGCTTCACCGTGCACGGACCCGACGCGCCATCGAGGCGCGCGAGCGACTCGAGGTAGGTGGCGAGGCGCTGCGCGCTTCTTTGCGTCGTCGCGGCCTCGAGCTCGGAGAGCATCTCCAGCACGCTCTCGGCCAGCTTGGTGACGAGCGCCTTGGCGAAGCGCGCGTCGCGGCGCAGGAGCGACCACATCGCGGCCGGCGGCACGGCGACGAGGCTTGCGTCGCTGAGCGCGGAAGCGTCGTACGGCGAGGGCTTGGAAAGCACGGACACCGCTTCGCCGAAGGTCTCGCCCTCACCGACGATGCGCAGCACCCGCTCCTCGTCGTGCCCATGCAGCGACAGCTTCACGGTGCCGGAGGTCACGGCAAATGCCCCCGGCAGCCGATCGCCGCGACGGCAGATCGCTTCACCGCGATGGACTGAGATGGACCTGCAATGCTTTTCGAGCTTGGCCGCCTGGAGCGCCGAAAGGCCCCAGAGGCCGGCGAGACCGAGAGCTGCGTCAGCGCTGCGCCGACTTGGGCTCATGCTAGCCCTTCTTCTTTTTCGTGGCCGGGAGAATGTCCGTCGTGGCGGGGAACATTCATTTCACTCCCTTAAGTGAGGCTTACAGCGTATGCAAGCTCTGCGCCGCGCTATTTGATCGGCGTCAAGACCATCCTCACTTCGCGGGTTGGCGTGCGTACGCGGTAGCGAGGCTCTCGATGATCGAATCGCTGTACGGCAGGCTCATGCGATGCATGGTCGAGCTGTCGCGGCGATCGTCTCGATACGCGCGCAGCGCCATGACGAGATAGTCGCGATCCTGGCCGTTGATCTTCGGCACCGCCATCGCCGGGTTGTCCTGGGCCGCCGCGCCATGGCAGCGCTCGCACTTGTCGGCGAGCTCGTGCACCAGCGTCTGGCCTTTTTCCGCCGGGCCCGAGTTCTGGATCGAGTAGAAGGCGGCGATATCCTCGATCTGCTTCTCGGACAGGCCCGTGATGTAAGCGCGCATGGCTTCGCGCTGGCGCAGGCTGGTGCGATACGACTTGATCGCCTCGACCAGGTACTTCGGATCCTGGCCGGCGAGCTTCGGCGTCGCGCTGTCCACGCTGATGCCGTGCGAGCCGTGGCAGCCGCCGCAAACGCCGGTCAGCGCCTCTCCCGCCATGGCGTTGCCGGCGGCGGGCGCGCCGCGCAAGACCGGCGTCTGGGAGGCGAAGTAGATGGCGATGCTCTCGAGGTCGCGCTTCTTCAGCCCCGGCAGCAGATCGTGCATCGGCGCTTTCATGCGCTCTTTCTGCAGGTATTCCTGGATCGCGATCACCATGTAATGGGGCTGCTGGCCGGCGAGGGTGGGGACGCCGCTCGTGCGGCTGTTGCCGTCCTCGCCGTGGCACTTGGCGCACGGCTCGGAGAGCTTTTTGCCCTGCTCGTAGGGAGAGACGAAGCCGACATCCTTCGGTAGCGCGGTCTGCACCGCCGGCAGGGAGGCATAGAACGCGGCGATGTTGCGCATGTCATTGGCGCTCATCTCCGTCGCCACTTCCTTCAGCGCCGCGTGCGTGCGCTTGCCGGCCTTGTAGGCCTGCAGCGCGCCGAGCAGGTAGGACTCGCGCTGTGCCGCGAGATGCGGGATTGCCGGCGCGACGCCTTTGCCGTCCACGCCGTGGCAGCCCTTGCAATTGCGCTCGGCGTAGGCCTTGCCGGCCGCCGTGTCGGCCGGCGCTGCGCCTTGCGCGCCCGGTCCCTGGCTCTGGCCGCAGGCCGCGAGCCCGAGTGCGAGCACGATGGCGAAGGCGAGTCTTTTCATTGCGTGCTCCTCTGCATCACCGGGACCGGCGTCTTCGACAGCCACATCTGGTACATCGAGACGACCCACATGTAGGCGAAGCACAGGCCCATAAGCCCGCCGCCGGCCATCACGACCAGCGCGAAAGGATGGTAGAGCTTGGTGAAGTACCACGAGCTCACGTCGATGGCGATGGCGAAGTAGGGCAGGGCCACCACCAGGCACTTGAACCACACCGGCCGCACGTAGGCGTGGCCGAAGATCGAGCCGACGATGAAGAAGATGAAGGACAGGCCGAACAGATGGATGTGCGAGACGCGCACCAGCGTGAAGATGCCGGTGCCGGTGTCGCGCTCGGTCACCTTCTTCACGCTGTCGAAATTCGAGAGGTTGACGAGGTGCGGGTTGGAGCCGTCGTGGCAGGCCATGCAGCGCTTGTCGATGATCGGCTTCACTGTCTTCTCGTAGTTGTTGCGCTCGGCGCCGTCCTTGACCCAGGTGACGATCGGCGCGCGCTCGTCGCCGGGCAGCATGGCCGACATCGCGCCGCGCAGCGCCGACTCGAGGCGCGAATCCTTGCCCGTGCCGCTGTACGCGATGACGATATCCTCGTAAGAGAGCGTCAACGGATTGCCGTCCTTGCCGGAGTAGGTATGGAACAGGTAGATCAGCGCGAACAGGTATCCCATGCCCAGGAGCAGGAGCACCGCGGTGTAAAGCGCGCGCTGGCTGTAGGGCAGCTCCGAGAAGTGCAGGAACTGCTGGTGCAGCGGCCCTTCCGTCATGGTTTTCCCCCTGGCACGAGCACATAGACCACCGGCCGCGCCGGCTGCCGCGCGTAGTGCGCGGCGAGCGCCTTGACGTCAGTCTCGGTCAGCAGCGCCGACATGGCGGCCATGGCCGTGCTCTTCCTCTGTCCCTTGCGGTACGCCTCGAGCGCCGCTTCGAGCCATTCCGTGCGCTGCGAGGCGAGCGCGGGAATCAGCGGCTCGATGCTGTTGCCGTTCGTGCCGTGGCAGCGATCGCAGCGCCCGGTCCACTCGCTCAAGGTGAGCGGCCGGCGCACGTTCGGCGCCTGCGGCGCCTGCGATGCGAAATAGGCGGCGACATCCTTGATCGCCTTCTCGTCGAGGGCGCTCGCCGGGCTCTTCATCGTCTCGTCCTTGCGCGTGCCATCGCGATAAGCCTGCGTCGCGGCGGCAAGGTATTGCGCGTCCTGTCCGGCGAGGCTCGGCGTGCCCGGGATGGTGCTGACGCCGGTTTCGCCGTGGCAGCCGCCGCACGCGGCGGCGGCCTTCTTGCCTGCGGCCGCGTCGCCCGTGGCTGGCGTCTTGGTCTTCTCCGGTTTTTGCAGCGCGTAGTAAAGCGCCACGTTGTTGATCACCGGTTCGGTCATCCCGGCGGCGAAGCCTTTCATCATGTCGCTCTTGCGATCGCCGCTCTTGTACGCGGACATGGCGGCGGCGAAGGCCTTCGGATCGAGGCCCGCCAGGCTCGGCGTGCCCGGCATGCTGCTCACGCCGTTCTCGCCGTGGCAGCCGCCGCAGGCGGTGGCGGCGGCCTTGCCGAGCTGCACCGGATCGGCGTCGATCGGAGCCGCCTTGGCCGCGCCAGGCGCCGGGCGCGGTGGCTCGAGCGTCGAGTAATACGCGGCAACGTTGACGAGCGCGTCGTCGCGGAGGAACCGCACGGCGCCGGCCATCTGGCTCTGCGGATGGGCGCTTTTCTGGTAGGAGCGCAGCTGCAGGTGAAGGTAAGCAGCACGCTGGCCGGCGAGATGCGGCACGCCGCGCGTGGTGCTGATGCCGTTCGCGCCGTGGCAGCGCAAACACGTGTTCTCGGCCACGCGCTTGCCTTCCGCGATGTCGGCCGCATTGGCATAAACGGCGCGGAAATCATCGGCGGGCGCGGGCTTGACCGCCGGCACCGGCTGCGCCAGCGCCGCCAGAGAAACCAGGCTCAAGGCGAGCAGCACAGCGGAGGGCGCGCGCATGGGCCTGACCCTACAGGGCCGAGCGCGCGCTTATTTGATCTACGTCAACAGCCGGTCCCGCGCTGGGCGCGGGCGGCGAACCTGCCGAAACCCTACTTGGCGGCCAGGATCTGCTTGACCGCGGCGTGAAGCTCTTCGTCGGTGGCATTGACCTTCATGTGGCCCTTGCCTTCCTTCAGCTTCGCGACCAGGTCGCTTTCCGCGCCGGCCTTGCCCTTGTACTTCGCCGCGACGTCCTTGTAGGACGGGCCGACCTTCTTCGCCTGCATGTCGTGGCAGCCGAGACAGCCTTTCGCCTTCAGCACGTCGGACTGCGCTTGCACGGGGCCGGCGGCGATGGCGCCGGCCGCGGCCAGGATGAGGAATGTGGCTTTCATGAGGTCTCCTTTGGTGGTGGTTGCAGCAATTAGCCGGCCTGCCCGATGAAGCCGATCAGCACGAGCGTGAGGATCGTCAGCCCGATCGCGAGCAGGACGAGGCCCAGGATGCGCGATCCCAGCGTCATCGCGCGCGACGGTACGTCGACCAGGTGTTTCTCGAGCTCGCCGCTCGCCAGGAGCTCCTGGTATTCGACGGTGTGCTCGCGGGCGAAATCCTCCAGCGACATCGTACCGGTGAACATGACGATGTCGGGCGGCGGCAGCTTGTCCGGCCGGAAATGGTTGTTGAAGAAGTGCACGGTGAAGAGGAAGCAGATGGCGAGGAACGCCTCTTCGCCGTGGGCCAGCGTCGCCACGTTGAACATCCAGCCCGGCCAGACCGCGGCCGTGGCTTCCTTGAACCACAGCATCAGGCCGCTGCCGCCGACCACCGCCAGGCCCCAGAACGGCGCCCAGTAGTCGAAGCGCTCCCAGTAGGACCAGCGGCCGAAGATCGGACGCGGCCCCTTGCCGAAGAACCAGCGGAACATGGCGATGATGTCGTAGACGTCCTGCGGCCCCGGCACGAGCGAGCGGTGGCTGAACCAGTTGAAGTCGCGCCAGCGCGGCGCGAGCGTGACGAGGAAGTAGACGAGCTGGATGACGAAGATGGACAGGATCGTCACGGCCGCGATGCGGTGAATCAGCGCCGCCACCCACGGACCGCCCAGCCAGTGCACGACGTTCGCCGCCCAGCGCGTCTCCGAATAGAAGGCCGCCATGCCGGTGAGCGCCAGCGTCATCAGCGAAAGCGCGAAGAACAGATGCGCGACGCGCCACACCGGATGGAAGCGCTGGTAGTGCTTGCCCTTCGCCTTCTCCGCCAGCTGCGGCGGCAGGCTGGCGGTCGAGATGTGCTGGTGGCCCTTGCCTTCCTTGCGGTCCTTGTACTCGCGGTAGAACCAGAGCAGGCAGTGCGTCCAGAAGAACAGGAACACGCTCGCGATGAGCGCCAGCATGAATTTCGACACCCACCACATGGCGGGATAGCGCGCGCGATCGTGCGTACTGGCGTGCGGCTGGAAGGTGACGAAGCCGGCGGTTGCGTTGGCGTGGCACGCCTGGCAGGTCTGCAGGCGATTGTTCGGATGCACTTTTGCCGCAGGGTCGGCCACGCGCTGGATGGTGTGGCTGCCGTGGCAGTCGTAGCACTTGGCGGTGTAGGTATAGCCGAGCCTGTGCACCTGGCCGTGATAGGTCTGCGTATAGGTGCGGAAGCTCTCGGCGTGGCAGGTGCCGCAGTTCTTGACGATGGCGAGCTTGGTCGCTTCCTTCTGCGGCGAGTCGATGTCGTGCGTGGTATGGCAGTCGGAGCACACGGCGGCGGCCGGGTTGCCGTTCTTCAGCACCTCGCGCCCATGCACCGAAGTCGCATATTGCTCGCGCTGCTTCTCGTGGCACTTGCCGCAGACGTTCGGAATGTTGAGTCGCCAGTCGGCGCGGCCGGTGCTGCCGACCGGATACACATAGTGCGCGTCGTGGCAGTTGTAGCAGGTGGCGTTGGTGCGCGACTGGTCTTCGCGGTTCGGCCTCGCGTGCACCGACTTGAGGTAGCGCTGGATGTTGTCGACCACCACGCCGAGGCGCTGGTATTCCGTCGAGCGATGCTCTTCGAGCGACTTCCACAGCTCCTCGTGGCAGCTGATGCAGCTCACGCGGTGCTGCACGCCGAGCTTGTGCGGGATTTCGGTGATGTCCTTGTGGCACTCCACGCACTGCCGCTTGCCGTGCACGCTGTAGCCGAACTTGTCCTTGACCACGTGCAGCGAGCGCGGCCGGCCGTCGGCGCGCGTGGCGGAGAAGCCTTCGTTGCCATGGCACGAGAGGCAGGTGTCATTGGTGAGCGGCACCGCCGGTGCCGCCGCCTGGCTGGGGGCCGCAGAGGGCTTTCCGGCCGGCTTCGCGGGCGCCTGCGCGAGCACGAACTGCGCGATGGTTCTCAGATCCGCGTCGGACGCGTCGACCTTCACCGGGTGGCCCTGCCCGTCCTTCAGCATCGACGCGAGCTTTTGCGGCGCGCTGGCGTCTCCCTTGTACTTGCCGGCGATCTCCTGGAACGCAGGACCGACGACCCGCTTCTCCACGGCGTGACAGTTGAAGCAACCCTTCTCGGCGAGCAAGGCCGAGCCGCGCACGGCACGCGCATTGGACTGCTCGGAGGATGTTTGCGTAGCAGGCGCGGCCTTGCCGGCCGGCTTCTGCGCGGCCGCGCCGCCTTGCGCGAGCACGTATTGCACGAGCGTCTTCAGCTCGGCGTCGGTGGCGTCCACCTTCATCGGGTGGCCCTTGCCGGCCTTGAGGACCTCGGTCAGCTTGGCTTGGGCGCCGCTGTCTCCCTTGTACTTCGCGGCGACTTCCTGGAAGGCGGGGCCGACGACGCGTTTGTCGACGGCGTGGCAGCCGAGGCAGCCCTTCGCTTGCAGCAGCGCTTGCGCCGGCTGGGCGC
>DATDCR010000076.1:0-4131 GCA_036524215.1 Burkholderiales bacterium | reverse complement strand
TCTGGCATCTCTCGCCGATCAACTGCTCTCGGCTGGCTGTATCAAGTTCGGTGAATTCACCCTCAAGTCGGGACTTAAATCTCCGATCTACATTGACCTGCGCCAGATCATCACCTATCGAACTCGAAGCCGCCGGCCGTGCCGAGGCCCCGGATCGCCGCCGGGCTGAAGGCGATCACCATCCCGTCGCGCAGCGCGGCGCCCCGCTGCCCGAGCTCGGCGGCGATGCGCTGTGCCGGCAGCTGCTTGCGCTCGTCCCACGGCTTGAGCGGAATGAACATCGTCGCCGCATTGGTCTTGTTGCCGCCGCCGAGGAGATCGAAGCCGCTGATCGCGAACACGCGCTCGACGCCCGGCAGCTTCTGCGCGATGTCGGAGAGCGCGCCGGACACGACGCGCGTGCGCTCGAGCGTCGCGCCGTCGGGCAGCTGCACATTGCCGAAGATGTAGCCCTGGTCCTCGGAGGGCACGAAGCTCGAGGGAATCTGCAGGAAAAGGCCGACGCAGATGGCGAGGATGGCGGCGAAGCCGGCGAGCGAAAGGCGCGGATGGCGCAGCAGCCGGCCGACGCCGCCGAGGAAGCGCTTGGTGAGCCAGGCAAAGCCGCGGTTGAACGGCTCGAACAAACGGGATGAGAACCCTCGACCGTGGTGCTCTTCGCGCTTCATGAGAAGCGCGCACAGCGCCGGCGTCAGCGTGAGCGCGATGAAGCCGGAGATCACCACGGCGAAGGTGAGCGTGACGGCGAACTGACGGTACAGCTGCCCGGCGATGCCGCCGAGGAAGGCCACCGGCACGAACACCGCGCAGAGCACGAGCACGATGGCGATCACCGCGCCGGACACCTCGCGCATCGCCTCCAGCGCCGCGTCGAACGGCGCCATGTTGTTCTCGCGCATCAGGCGCTCGACGTTCTCGAGCACCACGATGGCGTCGTCGACCACGATGCCGATCGCGAGAACCAGCGCAAACAGGGTGAGGGTGTTGATCGAGAAGCCGACCAGCCAGAGCCCGGCGAAGGCGCCGATCAGCGACACCGGCACCGCGATCATCGGGATCAGGGTGGCGCGCCAGGTCTGCAGGAAGAGGAACACCACCGCGAGCACCAGCATCGCCGCCTCGAAGATGGTGGCGTTGACTTCCTTGATCGACGCGTCGACGAAGCGCGTGGTGTCGAAGGGAATGGCGTAGTCGACGCCTTCGGGCAGCGTCGGCTTGAGCTCGCGCATGCGGGCGCGCACGAGGTCGGCGACCTGCAGCGCGTTGGCGCCGGGCTGCAGGTAGGTCGCCATGCCGATCGTCGGCTGGCCGTTCAGCGTGTTGGAAGAATCGTAGTTCAGCGCGCCGAGCTCGATGCGGGCGATGTCCTTCAGGCGCAGCACGCTGCCGGTCGGGCTGGCGCGCACCACGATCTCGCCGAATTCCTCGGGCTCGACCAGGCGCCCCGTCGCCGTGACGGTGTAGACGATGTTCTGGCCCGGCGGCGCGGGCTCGGTGCCGATCTTGCCGGCCGCGTACTGGGCGTTCTGCGCGCGCAGCGCGGCCGCGACATCGGCGGTGGTCACGCCCAGGCGCGCCATCTTTTCCGGGTTGATCCAGACGCGCATCGAGTAGTCGCGCGCGCCGAAGATCGTGACGTCGGCGATGCCGGGCAGCCGCTTCAGCTCGTCGACGATGTTGATCGAGGCGTAGTTCGACAGGTACAGCGTGTCGCGCTGGTTGCCCGGCGAGACCAGCGACACCACGAGCAGGATGTCGAAGGAGCGCTTCTGCACGATGACGCCGTTCCTGCGCACCTCGTCGGGCAGGCGAGGCAGCGCGCGCTGCACGCGGTTGTTCACCTCGAAGATCGACTGGTCGACGTTGGTGCCCGGCTCGAAGGTGGCGGTGATGGAAAGCGAGCCGTTCGACGACGAGGTCGAGCTGAAGTAGGACAGCTTCTCCACGCCCGAGAGCTGCTCTTCGATCGGCGCGGCGACGGTGCGCGAAAGCGTCTCGGCGCTCGCGCCGGGATAGGTCGTGGTGATGAGCACCGTCGGCGGCGCGATCTCCGGATATTGCGCGACGGCGAGGAGCTTGCCGGCGACGATGCCGGCCAGCACGATGATGATGGCGATCACGCCCGCGAACACCGGGCGGTGGATGAAGAACCGAGACATCAGCTCACTTTTTTGGCAGCCACGGGAGCCCCGGGGCGCAGGCGCACGAGGTTATCGACGATCACGGCATCGCCGGCCTTCAGCCCGTCCAGCACGATCCAGTCCTTGCCGAGCCAGCCGCCGGCGCGAATCGAGCGCTGCAGCGCCTTGCCGTCGGGGCCGGCCAGCCAGACGAAGCGGCCGGACTCGTTCTGCATGACGGCCGTCTGCGGCACCACGATCGCCTCGCGCGTGCCGGCGATGACCTGCACGCGCACGAACTGCCCCGGCAGGAGCGTGAGCTTCGGATTCGGCACCTCGGCGCGCATCTGCACCGTGCCGGTGGCGGCATCGACCGCCGAGCCGGCGAAGTTGACGCGCGCGGCGTGCGGATAGGCCGAGCCGTCGGCCGTTTCGAGCTTGACCTGCACGCCCTTCGGATCGAAGTTGCGCACGGTGGCGTATTCGGCCTCGGAAAGCGCGAAGCGCACCCACAGCGGGTCGCCGCGCGTCAGCGTCGTCAGGATCGCCGTGTCATTCGTCGGCGCGACGAGGCTGCCGATCGACTGCTGCGCGCGGCCCGTGATGCCGCCGATCGGCGCGGCGACGGTCGTATAGGAAAGATTGAGCTCGGCCTGGTGGACGCGCGCGCGCGCCACCTGCACCGCCGCGCTCGACTGGCTGACCGCGGAGGCGGCCTGGTCCGCCTCCTTCTGGCTGATGGCCCGGCGGTCGGCGAGCATCTTCAGGCGCTCCGACTCCTTCTTGGCCAGCTCCTCGCGCGCGAGCTCCTGCGAAAGCGTGCCGCGCGCCTGGGAAAGCTCGATCTCGAACGGCGCGCGCTCGATCTGGAACAGGATCGCGCCGGCCGGCACCGAATCGCCCTCGGTATAGAGCTGCTTCTCGAGGATGCCGGCGACGCGCGCGCGCACCTGCACTTCGCGCGAGCCTTCGGTACGCCCCACCGCGTCGAACGCGATCGGCACCTGGCGCGGCGCGACCTCGATCACGCTCACGGGCAGCGCCAAAGCCGGCGCAGCGGGCGCCTTGGCAGCGTCGTTCTTGCCTTGCTTGGCGTCGCCCTGGCTGCAGGCGGCGAGCACGGCGGCAATCAATGCGAGGACGAGTCTCATGGCTGATAGGCGCGCAAAAAACAGTCGATGATGTGGGCGCTGCGAGCGGCATCGCCGCCGTTGCCGGCGCTCACGCCGAACAGGCGCTTCAGGCGGTCCTGGCCCACGAGCATGCCGAGCAGGAGCTCGGCGGCGAACTCGGGGTCGTCTTTGCGCAGCTGCCCGGCGGCCATGGCGGCCTCGAGGCGGGCCGCGAGCTGGCGCACCATCTCGCCGGCGCTCGCCGCGTACATCGCCTTGGCCAGGCCGCGGAAGCGCGCGATTTCGGGCAGCAGCGTGCGGAAGGTGGCGATGCCGTCGGGCCCGAGCACGCGCGCGCGGTAGGCGAGCGCGAAGCGCGCGAGCGCGGCGCGCAGCTCGTGCGGCTCGGCGTCGAGCTCGACCAGCACGTGCTTGGCGAGCTCGCCCGCCACTTCCTTGAACAGCTGGTCCTTGTTGCCGAAGTGGTGGTAGACGGTCTGCTTGGCGACGCCGGCGCGGCGCGCGATGTGCTCCACGCTCGCCTGGTAGCCATGGCGCATGAAAGATTCGCTCGCGGCGCGCAGCACGCGCTCGCGGTTCTCGGCCCGCACTCGAGCTCCCCCGCTACTAGACTGGACCGTACAGTCTAACTGAAAACTACGCCGGGTCGAACGGGTGGCGCATGACGATCGTCTCCTCGCGGTCCGGGCCGGTGGAGATGAGGTCGATCGGCACCGCGCAGAGCTCCTCGATCCTCTGCAGGTAGGCGCGCGCCGCCTTGGGCAGCGCCGTGTAGGCCTTCAGGCCGACGGTGCTTTCCCGCCAGCCGGGCAGCTCGTCGTAGACCGGCACGCAGCGCTCGAGCTCCTCGGCGCCGACCGGCAGGATGTCGGAGAGCT
>DATDCR010000075.1:0-7723 GCA_036524215.1 Burkholderiales bacterium | reverse complement strand
CCGCATGGGCTCGACGCTCCGGCTAGCTCCTCCCGCCATCCAGGTCGAGCGTCGCGGCGGCAACCTCTACCTCCGCTCCCCGCAGAAGCTGGCGCCGTACGCGCGCTGCGTCACCGAATGGCTCGTGCACTGGTCCGACCGGGCGCCCGAGCGCACTTTCGTCGCCGAGCGCAAGGGCGAAGGCTGGCGCAAGCTCAGCTACCGCGAGACCTACGGCGCCGTGCGCCGCATCGGCCAGGCGCTGCTCGATCGCAACCTCGGCCCGGAGCGCCCGGTCGCCATCCTTTCCGACAACGGCGTCGACCACGCGCTGCTCTCGCTCGGCGCCCTGCACGTCGGCGTGCCGGTAGCGCCGATCTCGCCCGCGTACTCGCTGATGTCGAAGGACTTCGGCAAGCTGAAGGCGATCTTCGACCTGCTCAAGCCGGCGCTGGTGTTCACCGCCGATCCCGTGAAATTCGGGCCCGCGCTCGAAGCGGTCGGCGCGAAGTCGACGCCGGTGGCGGAGCTGCTCGAAACCACCCCCGGCTCGACGCAGGAGCGCGAGCACGCGAAGGTCGGGCCGCAGACGCTGGCGAAGATCCTCTTCACCTCCGGCTCGACCGGCATCCCGAAGGGCGTCATCAATACGCAGGCCATGCTGTGCGCGAACCAGCAGCAGCTCGCGCAGGCCTGGCCTTTCGTCGAGGACCGCCCGCCGGTGGTGGTCGACTGGCTGCCGTGGAACCACACCTTCGGCGGCAACCACAACTTCAACCTCGTGCTGCGAAACGGCGGCACGCTGTATGTCGACGGCGGCAAGCCGGTGCCCGGGCTGGTCGAGACGACGGTGAAGAACCTCGCCGAGATCGCGCCGACGATGTACTTCAACGTGCCGCGCGGCTACGACCTGCTGCTGCCCTTCCTCGAGAAGGACGCCGCGCTGCGCGCGAACTTCTTCCGCGACCTCGACGTGCTCTTCTACGCGGCCGCCGCCTTGCCGCAGAATCTCTGGGATCGCATCAAGAAACTGGGCGGGGCGCGCCTCGCCATGCTCTCGGCCTGGGGCTCGACCGAGACCTCGCCGCTCGCGACGTCGGTGCATTTCCACATGGAGCGGCCTGGCGTGATCGGCCTGCCGGTCGCGCAATGCGAGCTGAAGCTGGTTCCGGCCCAGGGCAAGACGGAAGTCCGTGTGCGCGGCCCCAACGTCACGCCCGGCTACTACCGGCGGCCCGACCTGACGCAGGCCTGCTTCGACGACGAAGGCTTCTACTGCATCGGCGACGCGGTGAAGTTCGCCGACAGCGACGATGCGTCCAAGGGCATCGTCTTCGACGGGCGCGTCGCCGAGGACTTCAAGCTCTCGACCGGGACCTGGGTCAATGTCGGCGCCGTGCGCGTCAAGCTCATCGCCGCGGCCGATCCGCTCATCCAGGACGCGGTCATCACCGGCCACGACCGCGACGAGATCGGCGCGCTGGTGTTCCTCAGCCCGGCCGCCAAGGGCCTGAGCGAAGCGCAGATCCGCGACAGCCTGCAGCAGGCGCTGAAGAAATTGGCCGCCGACGGCGGCAGCTCGATGCATCCGCGGCGCCTCATCGTCACGCCGGAGCCGCCTTCGATCGACGCCAACGAGATCACCGACAAGGGCTACATGAACCAGCGCGCCGTGCTGGAGCGGCGGGCCGCGCTGGTCGAAAAGCTCTACGCGGGCGCGCCAGAAGTCATCAACGCTTAGAAAGGCCCAGCCAGGCGATCGCGCTCGCCGTGACGAGCGCGCCGAGCACCTGCAGCGCCGTCACGGTCAGCCCGAGGAAGATCCACGAAAGCGCGAGCAGCGAGATCGGCTCGAAGTTGAGCGCGGCGGTGCTCGTCGGCGGCACGCGAGGCAGGACGAGGAACAGGATGATCATCGCCGCGCAATAGAAGATGGTGAGGAGCGCGAGGCCGGCCCAGCCGCTCGCCTCGCGCGGCAGGGCGAGCGCGCTGGTGGACGCGCCGGCGACGATGACCAGCGCCGCCGTCACGGCGGTCATGACGAAGGTGCGCAAGCGTCCATCGAGGGGACGCAGCGCGTTGGCGTTGAGGTAGTAGACGACCGACATGCAGGCGCCGCTCGCAAAGGCCCAGGCGACGCCGGCGCGCACCGCGGCCCAATCGGCATCGAGCGTCGCGGGGCGCAGATTGAGCGCGAGCGCGAGGCCGCCGAGCGCGAGCAGCATCGGGGCGAGCGCGACGAGGCGCGGCTCGTCCTTGCCGAGCGCCCAGGTCAGCAGCACGTACAGCATGGGCGAGGTCTGGAACACGAGCAGCGCGAGCGCCGGGGGAATGAGCGCGACCGCCGAATAGAGGCAGTAGCTCTGCCCGGCAATCAGGATTCCGGCAAGGAGCGCGCGACCGCGCAGCTCGCGCGGGATGGCAAGCGCGATGCCCTGCACGCGCATCATCAGCAGCAGGAAGAGCGCGGTCGCGCTGGCGCGCACGGCCACCGCCGCCGCGACGCTCGTGCCATGATCGAAGGTGATGCGCGCGCACAGGTGGTTCGAGGCGAAGAGGCTCGCCACGGCGAGCAGCAGGAGCACGCCCGCGCCGGGCGATAATTTCTGCTCCATGCCTTCCCTGGCGATGCTGGCTGCTGTCGCGATGAGCGCCCTCCCCCTCGTCGGGCAAGCCTGCGATTATCCGGATGAAGGCACGATGCCGCTGCACCGCGCCGTCACGAAAGTGAAACTGCTGCCCGAAACCGAGCAATGGAGCGCCCGGATGCTGCGCGACAAGGCCTCGGTGCAGTACGCGCTGTTCCTTTATCCCGCGATACGCGTCAAGGGCCGGTGCTACTGGACGGTCGAGGCGCGCGCGGACGGCCGCACCTGGCGGCGCTTCTTCGTCACGCCGGACGGCAAGCGCCTGCTCAGCGAAACGCCGCGTCCACCTCGGGCCGCAATCCGTTAGCCAGGCGGTTGGTGAGGTTGGCGAGCCCGACCACCGCCATCAGCTCCATCAGCATCGCGTCGGTCATGCCTTTCTTGCGCGCACCGGCGGTGTGCGAGTAGGTGCAGTACTCGCAGCCGTTGGTGGCGCTGACGGCGACGTAGATCATCTCCTTCACCAGCGGGTCGAGCGCGCCCGGCGCCATGACCTCCTTCACCTGCTGCCAGATGCGCGCCAGCTCGGCCGGGTCGTTGGCGAGCGCCTTCCAGAAGTTGTTGATCCAGTCGACGCCGCGCGTGTGCATGATGTCGTCATAGACCGCCTTCACCGGCGGCGGTGCGTCTTTGTACTCGATGAGCTTGACCAGGGCCACGGTATCCTCCGAAGCAATGGATCCCATGTTAATCGTTGGCGCGATCGCCCTCGTCGGCCTCGCCGTCGCCTTTGCGCTCGAGCTCGCCGCCCTGCGGCGCCTGCGGCGGCTGCAGATCCTTCGCGGCACGATGTTCTTCGGCGCCGGCGCGATCGCCCTCCTCCTTGCCATCGGCCTCGCGTTCACGATGCTGAACCTCTTTACTTACGTGCGGCTGACGCACGAGCAGCGCGCCGCGGCCGTGACGCTGCGCCAGCTCGGCGAGCGCCATTACATCCTCACCCTGCAGGCACCGCGGGTGTCGCCGCGCCACTTCGAGCTGCGCGGCGACGAATGGCAGATCGATGCGCGCGTGCTGAAGTGGCGGCCGATCGCCACGCTGCTCGGCTTCGACACCGCCTATCGCCTGGAGCGCCTGTCCGGCCGCTACAGCGACATCGCGCTCGAGCGCAGCGCGCCGCGCACCGTCTATGCCCTCGCGCCCGACTCGGCCATCGATGTCTGGTCCTTCGTGCGGCGCCACCACCGCCATCTGCCGCTCGCCGATGCCCTCTACGGCGCCGCCGCCTACGTGCCGATGGCCGAAGGGGCCGAGTACGACGTCAGCGTTTCGGCGAGCGGCCTCGTCGTGCGGCCGACGAACGACGCGGCCCGCAAGGCGGTCGGCGGTTGGAAGTGACGTAAAATGCCGGCCTTCGAATGAAGTTTCTCTTCGACCTTTTCCCGGTCGCCTTCTTCTTCGTCGCGATCCAGATCTGGGACATCTTCGTGGCGACGGCAGTGGCGATCGCCGCGACCGTCGTCCAGGTGACGTGGCTGCTCGCGCGCAAGAAGAAGGTCGAGCCGATGCTGTGGGCGAGCCTCGCCATCATCGTGGTGTTCGGCGGCCTCACCCTTTACCTGCGCGACAAGACCTTCATCCTCTGGAAGCCGACGGTGCTCTACTGGCTGTTCGGCACCGTGCTCGCCGGCGGCGCGCTCTTCGGCCGCAACCTGATCCGGGCCCTGCTCTCGGAGCAGATGCGCCTGCCGGAGCCGATCTGGGCGCGGCTCAACTGGAGCTGGGTGGCCTTCTTCGCCTTCATGGGCGTCGTCAACCTCTACGTCGCCTTCAACTACTCCGAGAAGGTGTGGGCGACGTTCAAGCTGTTCGGTGGCATGGGGCTGATGCTCCTGTTCGTGGTGGCGCAGTCGCTGATGCTCGCGAAATACATGCAGGACGAGCAGTGAGCGTCGCAGCGCAGATCCGCAGCCGCCTCGCGGCCCTCGAGCCGCTCGAGGTCGACCTGGTCGACGAGAGCGAGCAGCACCGCGGCCACGCCGGCTACCGCGAAGGCGGCAATACGCACTGGCGACTCTCGATCGTCTCGCCGCGCTTCGCCGGCCAGCCGGTCGTCGCGCGGCACCGCATGGTGTACGAAGCGCTCGGCCCCCTCATGCAGCATCCCATCCACGCGCTGGCCATCACGGCCCGCGCACCCGACGAGACGAAAGGAAAGCAATGAAGCTCGCAGTCGTGATCGTGGCGCTCGCCCTCGCGCCCTTGGCGTTCGCTCAAGACAAGCCGGCGGCCAAGAAGGGCCCGGCGAAAGGGCCGGCGAAAGAGACCATCGCCACGGTGAACGGCGTGCCGGTGCCGAGCTCGCGCATGGACTTCATGCTGCAGCAGCAGCGCAGCCGCGGCACCCCGGACAACGACCAGACGCGCAGCATGATCCGCGAGGAGCTGGTCAACCGCGAGGTGGTGGCGCAGGAAGCGCAGCGCGCCGGCCTGGCCAAGAACCCCGACGTGCAGATGCAGATCGACCTCGCGCGCCAGGAGATCCTGGTCGGCGCCTACCTGCGCGACTGGGTGCGCAAGCATCCGGTGAGCGATGCCGAGGTGCAGAAGGAATACGACCGCGCCAAGTCGCAGTCGGGCGACAAGGAATACCGCGCGCGCCACATCCTGGTCGAGACGGAGGACGAGGCGAAGTCGATCATCGCCCAGCTCAACAAGGGCGCGAAGTTCGACGAGCTCGCCACGAAGAGCTCCAAGGACAACGGCTCCAAGGAGCGCGGCGGCGACCTCGACTGGAACGTGCCGGCGGCCTTCGACAAGACCTTCTCGGATGCCATGGTGAAGCTCGACAAGGGCAAGTACACCGACACTCCGGTGCATACGCGCTTCGGCTACCACGTGATCCGGCTCGACGACGTGCGCGAGACCCAGTTCCCGCCGCTCGCCCAGGTGAAGCCGCGCATCCAGCAGCAGCTCACGCAGCACAAGGTCGATGAACTCGTACGCGAGCTGAGGGCCAAAGCGAAAGTGCAGTAAACCCCAGGAGCCCCCATGGCCAGGTACGGGAAGAAGGCGCGCCGCAAGGTCAAGCGCGCGATGCATGAGCGCAAGGCCGGCACGCTGCGCAGCGGCCGTTCCGGCAAGAAGGTGAAAAGCCGCAAGCAGGCGATCGCCATCGGCCTCGCCGAGGCGCGCCGCGCCGGCGCGAAGGTGCCCAAACGGCGCCGCAAGTCCTCGCGCAGGAAGAAGTAGCGGGCGGCGGGTCCGCGGGCCGCCTGTTCCAGGTGGTGCGCGGCAACCTGCTGGAAGAGCCGGTCGATGCCATCGTCAACGCGGCGAACGGCTACCTCGCCCACGGCGGTGGCGTCGCGGGGGTGATTTCCCGCGCCGCCGGTCCGTCGCTGCAGCAGGAATCCGACCGCCTGGTGGCGGCGCGCGGCCCCTTCCCGACCGGCGCCGCGGTCGTCACGACCGCCGGGCAGCTTCCCTTCAAGGGCGTGATCCACGCCGTCGGCCCGCGCTACGGCGAAGGCGACGAGGAAGCCAAGCTCCTCAAAGCGTTGACCTCGGCATTCGACTGCGCCCATCAACGCGGATGGGAGAGTGTTTCCTTCCCCGCCGTATCCGCGGGCATCTTTGCCGTGCCGCTCGAGATCTGCGCCCGCGCCTATCTCGCGGCGGCGAGACGCGGTTTACAAACGCTGCCGCTGCGTAATGTCCGGCTATGCTTGCGCGACCAACCGGTCATCGATGCCGTCATGGAGGCTTTGAAGCGATGAAATGGATCATCCTGCTGGCCGCACTCGCGCTGACGCCGGTGCACGCCCAGCAAAAGCTCGACAAGGCGATCTTCGCCGCCGGCTGCTTCTGGTGCACGGAGGAGGCTTTCGAAAAAGTGCCCGGCGTGCTGTCCGCTGTCTCCGGCTACACCGGCGGCAAAGTGAAGAAGCCGACCTACGAGCAGGTATCGGGCGGCGGCACCGGCCATGCCGAGGCCGTCGAGGTGACCTTCGATCCCAAGAAGGTGAGCTACGAGAAGCTGCTCGACGTCTTCTGGGTGAACCACGACCCGACCGTGACGAACCAGCAGTTCTGCGACCGCGGCAGCCAGTACCGGCCGGCGATCTTCACGCTCGGCGAGGAGCAGAAGCGCCTCGCCGACGCGTCCAAAGCGAAGTGGGAGAGGCTGAAGCCCTTCAAGCAGCCGGTCCTGACCGAGATCGTCCCCGCCGGCGAGTTCTGGCCGGCGGAGGATTACCACCAGGACTACTACAAGAAAAACCCGCTGCAGTACAAGTTCTACGTCACCGGCTGCGGGCGCTATGCGCGCCTCGACAGCCTGTGGGGCGACCTGCGCGCGAAGTACGGCTCAGCGCACTAGGCCGCGCCGCCGTCCTTCGGCATCTTCTTCGGATCGCGCAGCGCGGGGTCCTCGCCCTTCGCGTGCTCCTTGCCGATGCGCTCGGCCTTCTGCATGGCGTGCTTTTCCTCGGCGCTTTTCGGCTCGGCGTCGCGCGCGGCTTCTTCCACCTTGCCGGCGTCGACGAACTTGCGCGTGCGCTCGTTGTAGTCCTTGCTGGCGCTGTAGCTGCCTTCGCCTTCGACCTTGTCCTTGCGCTGCATGGCAATGCTCCTTTCGGCGGGTAACTCCGCCACAGGGCTGCAAGCCGCATGCCTGAACTGTCGCCGCGCCGGCACAGTCCACTGAATGGAGGGGGCAACTTCGCTTAAGGAGGAAGAAGCTCCATGAAAACCATCGTTGCAGCAGCACTCTTGTCGAGCCTTGCCGTCGTGGGCTGTACGCGCGTGATCGAACGCCCGGTGCCGGTCGCTTCGCCGGCGCCGAACGTGGTGAGCACGCCGGCGATCGTATCACCTCTGAGAAATCATGCTGCTCAGCTGGCAATAATCAAGCAGCTGAGCAGGCAGGAATTACGCAGCACAGCTGGCAATTGTCAAGCAGACCGCGGCGGAACTTCATATTGTCCACAAAAGCGCGGATGGAACCCTTGCCGTTGTAGGCCTCCTCCTCGAGGAAGGTGCGCAAAACAATGCGCTCCAACCTTTTATTGATAACCTACCCACTGAAAAGAGTGATGTCAAAGATGCAGGAGTCAAGATCAACGCCGCAGAATTGTTGCCGGACGTGCAAACAA
>DATDCR010000074.1:0-2428 GCA_036524215.1 Burkholderiales bacterium | reverse complement strand
AGGCCGGCGCGGGCACCGAGGCTGCCGGCGACGTTGGAGGGCGCGATGCCGCAGGCTTCGATGTAGCAGGCGTAGCCCAGGCCGCGCAGCTTGCCGCGCCGCAGGGACTCTTCCTTTCGACTGGAAAAATTCTTCACATCGGCGATCTTCAGCGCCGCATCGAGCGTGGCGTCGTAGTTGCCGGTGTCGTACTGCAACGCGACCGGCGTCTGGTACGGGAACTGGCGGATGAAGTTGCGCCGGCGCAGCTCGCTCGGCTCGATCTTCATCTCGCGCGCGGCGGTCTCGACCAGTCGTTCGACCACGTAGGTCGCCTCCGGCCGGCCGGCGCCGCGATACGCGTCCACCGGCGTGGTGTTGGTGAAGACCGCCGTGACCTCGCAGTAGATCGCAGGCGTCGTGTACTGCCCGGCGAGCAGCGTCGCGTAAAGGATGGTCGGGATGCAGGAAGCGAAGGTCGAGAGATACGCGCCGAGGTTCGCCGTGGTGTGCACGCGCATGGCGAGGAACTTGCCGTCCTTGTCGAGCGCGAGCTCGGCGCTCGTGACGTGGTCGCGGCCGTGCGCGTCGGAAACGAAGGACTCGGAGCGCTCCGCGGTCCATTTCACAGGCCGCGCGAGCTGGCGCGACGCCCAGGTGACCACCACGTCTTCCGGATAGAGGTAGATCTTCGAGCCGAAGCCGCCGCCGACATCCGGCGCCACGACCCGCACCTTGCTCTCCGGCAGGCCGAGCACGAAGGCGGTCATCAGCAGGCGCTCGACGTGCGGGTTCTGGCTCGCGACGTAAAGCGTGTAGCTGTCGTCGGCGCGCGAATACGTCGCATTGGCGGCGCGCGGCTCGATGGCCGTCGGGATCAGGCGGTTGTTGACGAAATCGAGCTTCGTCACGTGGGCAGCCTTGGCGAACGCCGCGTCCACCGCGTTCTTGTCGCCCAGCGCCCAGACATAGCAGGTGTTATCCGGCGCGAGGTCGTGGAGCGCCGGGCCGCTGCGCGCCTTGGCGGCGCTCACGACCGCCGGCAGCACCTCGTAATCCACTTCGATCAGCTCGGCGGCATCTTTGGCCTGCGCGGCCGATTCCGCGATCACCACGGCGACGCGTTCGCCGACATGGCGGACCTTGCCTTGCGCGAGCGCCGGGTAGGGCGGCTCCTTCATCGGCTTTCCGCCGACGTCGGTGATGAGCCAGCCGCAGGGCAGGCCGCCGACCTTCGCGGTGGCGAGATCCGCGCCCGTGTAGACGGCGATGACACCGGGCGCCTTGCGCGCCCTTTCCGTCCTGACGGCTTTCAGGACCGCGTGCGCATGCGGCGATCTCACGAACGCCGCATGGCTTTGCCCGGCGAGGGCTACGTCATCGGTGTACTGGCCGCTGCCGGTGAGAAAGCGGTAATCCTCTTTGCGCTGTACCCGTGCGCCGATCAGCGATGTGCTCATGGCATCCTCCCACCCTCATTTCGCGGCGGCCATGGCCCGTGCGCCGGCCATGATGCTCTTCACGATGTTGTGGTAGCCGGTGCAGCGGCAGAGGTTGCCCTCGAGGCTCTCGCGCACCTCCTGCTCGGTGGGATTCGGGTGGCTGTGCGCGAAATCCAGCGCGTTCATCACCATCCCCGGCGTGCAGAAGCCGCATTGCAGGCCGTGGTTCTCCTTGAACGCGGCTTGCATCGGGTGCAAGGTGCCGTCGGCGTGCGCCACGCCCTCGATGGTGAGGATCTCGGCGCCTTCGGCCTGCATGGCGACGATCGAGCAGCTCTTGATCGCTTTGCCGTTCATGTGCACCGTGCAGGCGCCGCACTGCGCGGTATCGCAACCGACGTGCGTCCCCGTGAGGCGAAGCTGCTCCCGGATGAAGGTGACGAGAAGCGTGCGCTCCTCGATCTCCGCCGACACGGGCTTGCCGTTGACTTTCATGGATACCTTGACGGACATGCGAGCCTCCTCCTGAGAGGGTCAATGCAGGATTGGATTTCGGGGGACGGAAATCGTAGCATTCCGCGAGCGGAATATCCCGCGCCCGGTTCGCTGACCTTGTGAGACTACTCATTGTCGAGGATGACGCGCCGCTCGCCTCCGGCCTGCGCCGCATCCTGGAAGCCGAAGGCCATGCCGTCGACGTGACTTCGCGCGGCGAGCAGGCCGTTCTCGCCGCGTCGCAGGAACGCTTCGATCTGGTGATCCTGGACATCGGCCTGCCGCAGATGGACGGCTTCGAGGTCCTGCGGCGCCTGCGGGGCGGCGCGCCCGACAAGGGCGGCCCGACGCCCGTGCTGGTGCTGACGGCGCGCGACGCGGTCGAGGACCGGGTGCATGGCCTCGACCTCGGCGCCGACGACTACATGGTGAAGCCGTTCGCGATGCCCGAGCTGACCGCGCGCGTGCGCGCGCTGCTGCGCCGCTCCCAGGCGCACGGCGGGCCGCGCATC
>DATDCR010000073.1:0-5763 GCA_036524215.1 Burkholderiales bacterium | reverse complement strand
TTCATTTTCTTGTCGAGCCCTTTGATGGCTTTGCGCGTGGTGACGACGACCGAAGCCGTCTCCCAGTCGACCTGCACGGCGGCGATCTCCTCGACGGATTTCACCAGGCGCTGGTTGCGCAGGTAACCGATGGCGAGCGCCTCGGGCGCGTGCCCGAGCGTCATCAGCGTGACGATCTCGCGCTTGTCGAGGTAGAGGGTGAGCGGATGCTCGCCGGCGATCGAGGTCGGTACCATCTCGCCGCGCTCGTTGTAGGCCTCCACCTCGAAGGTGGCCGGCCGCGCGGCGTCGGTGAGCCGTGGCTTAGCCACCGATGTAGGACATCTCGACTTTGCGCAGCCTAGCCGTTTCTTCGGTGCGGATCTCGGAATAGCGATCGTCGCGCCGCTGCCACACGGCGGCGATCTCGTTGCGGATCTCGTCGTCGCTCGCGCCGGCCCGAAGCAGCGCTTTCAGATCGTGGCCCGCCTGCGCGAAGAGGCAGGTGAAAAGCGAGCCTTCGGTAGACAGGCGCATGCGGGTACAGCTGGAGCAAAAGGCCTGCGTGACCGACGAGATGACGCCGATCTCGCCCGCGCCGTCCACGTAGCGCCAGCGCTCGGCCACCTCGCCCGGGTAGTTCGGGTCGATCGGCTCGAGCGGCCAGCGTGCCGAGATGCGCCGGACGACTTCGGCCGAAGGCACGACGTCGTCCATGCGCCAGCCGTTCGAGGATCCGACGTCCATGTACTCGATGAAGCGCACGATGTGGCCGCTGCCGCGCCAGCGCTCCGCCATGCGCACGATGTCCTGGTCGTTCACGCCGCGCTTCACCACGCTGTTGATCTTCACCGGCGAGAAGCCCGCCGCCGCGGCCGCCTCGATCGCCTCGATCACCTTGGCGACCGGGTAGTCGGCGTCGTTCATCGCCCGGAAGGTCGCGTCGTCGAGCGAGTCGAGGCTCACGGTGACGCGGTCGAGGCCGGCGGCCTTCAGCTTGCCGATGTTCTTCGCGAGGAGCGAGCCATTGGTGGTCAACGTGATCTCGACCGGCAGGTCCGACAGCATCGCGACCAGGCGATGCAGGTCGCGCCGCACGAGCGGCTCGCCGCCGGTGAGGCGGATCTTCTGCACGCCGAGGCCGACGAAGACACGCGCGAGCCGCGTGATCTCCTCGAAGCTGAGGATTGCGCTGTGCGGCAGGAATGGATGGTTTGCGTCGAACACTTCGCGCGGCATGCAATACACGCAGCGGAAGTTGCAGCGATCGGTCACCGAGATACGAAGGTCTCGCATCGTGCGGCCGCGCGTGTCCGCGAGCGCTCCGCCCGCAAATGCAGGAGCAGCACGAGGCGCCGTGCGACGTTCAGAAACGAGGGGAATGACCTTCTTCATCACGCTGTTTCTCTGGGGAAATCATAGCAGAGCAGGTATAGTGCCGGCGTGGAAAAACCGAGCTTCCCTCTCGCTGTCGTGATGCAGCGCCGTCCCGCGAAAAGCCAGTGGGCCGACGTCATCTGGGAGCCTTTCGGCGTCGTTCCGGGGCACGCGGGCGGTGAAGCGAAGCTTCTTCTCGAGCACGACGAGATCAAGCAATGGCTGCATCCGGGCTTCAGGCTCGAGCTCCATCGCGATGAAGCCGAGGGCTACTACTTCAATGTGACGGCGCCGGCGCCGCGCGTGTTCGTGCTCTGGCGCATGGAAGGCGAGCAGGCATTGCCCCTGCACGTCACGGCGAGCGCCGATGAGGCGGGCCGCTGGCTCGACGGCGGCCATTCGGTGGACGGCGTGCCGATGCCGGCGGAGATCTACGCGTGGGTCGGCGAGTATGTCGAGAAGAATTACCGGCCGCAGCCGCAGAAGCGCATCAAGCCGCGCTCGTTCGTGCATCCCAAGGATCGCGTCTGATGTCCGCCGAAAAGGAAGCGTTTCTTTCCCGGTGGTCGCGCCTGAAGCGGGAGCAGGGGCCTGATGTACCGGCGAAAAAGGAGGAGCCGGCCGCGCCCGCACCGGTGCTTCCGCCCGTAGAGTCGCTGACGCCGGAGTCGGATTTCTCCGCGTTCATGGGACCGAAGGTGAAGGACGAGTTGCGGCGAGTCGCGCTGAAGAAGCTCTTCAGCGATCCTCATTTCAACATCGCGGATCCGTTCGAGGCTTACTCCGGCGACTGGACGGGCGGCGAGCCGATCCCGCCGGAGATGCTGGCTACGCTCAACCAGGCGCGCTCGGTGCTGCTGACGCCGGAAGAGAAAAAGGCGCTGGAGGAGCAGGAAGCGTCGGATACGGCGTCGGATACGAAACCGCTCGCGCACGGAGAAGCAAAGCAAGATGAGCCTGGAAGGCAAGACACTTAAGGTCTGCAGCTGCAACCGGACGGTTGCGCTCGATGCGAAGGCGCTGGCGGCGGCGCTCAAGACGAGCGAGCCGCTCGTGGTGCACGACCAGCTATGCCGCAAGGATGCCGGCGCCTTCCAGGCGGCGTTGAACGAAGGCGACATGATCGTCGCCTGCACGCAGGAGGCGCCGTTTTTCGGCGAGCTCGCCGGCCAGGCGGGCGCGAAAGGAAGCCTGCGGTTCGTCAACGTGCGCGAGCAGGCCGCGTGGGGCACGCGCTCCCATGAGGCGATGCCTAAGATCGCGGCGCTCGTCGCGATGGCGGCTTTGCCCGAGCCCGAGCCTTCGCCGGCGGTGGAATTCCGTTCGGCGGGCGAGCTCCTCATCATCGGCCCGGCGGAGGCGGCGCTCGACTGGGCCGAGCGGCTGTCTGCCGATCTGCAGGTCAGCGTGCTCATCACCGGCCGGGGCGGCGAGCTGCCGCTCGAGCGCAAGTATCCGGTCTGGTCCGGCCGGGTGGCGAAGCTGACGGGCTGGCTCGGCGCCTTCGAGCTCGAGTGGCGCCAGGAGAATCCGATCGATCTGGAGCTTTGCACGCGCTGCAACGCCTGCGTGCGGGCCTGCCCGGAAGGGGCGATCGGCTATGACTACCAGGTCGACGCCGAGAAGTGCAAAGCTCATCGCGCATGCGTTGCGGCGTGCGGCGAGGTCGCTGCCATCGATTTCTCGCGCACCGATACCGCGCGCAGCGAGAAGTTCGACCTCGTGCTCGACCTTTCACGCGAGCCGCTGATCCGCACGCACGAGCGGCCGCAGGGTTACTTCGCGCCCGGCGCCGACCCGCTCGAGCAGGCGCTCGCGGCGCGTGAAGTGTCGGGCCTGGTGGGCGAGTTCGAAAAGCCGCGCTTCTTCCAGTACCGGGAAAAGATCTGCGCCCACAGCCGCTCGGGCAAGACCGGCTGCAACCAGTGCATCGACGTGTGCTCGAGCGGTGCCATCCGCGCCGACGGGGACCACGTAAAGGTCGAGCCGCACCTGTGTGCAGGTTGCGGCGGCTGCGCGACGGTTTGCCCCTCGGGCGCCATGACCTACGCCTATCCGCGCGTGCCCGACCTGGGCCTGCGGCTGAAGACGCTGCTCGCCACCTACCGCGAAGCCGGCGGCAAGGACGCGTGCATCCTCTTCCACGACGCGGCCGCCGGGCGGCGGATGGTCCTCGAGCACGGCCGCAAGCAGGGGCTGCCGGCGCGAGTGATTCCCTTCGAATGCTTCCACGTCGCGTCGGTGGGGATCGACCTCGTGCTCGGCGCGCTTGCCTACGGCGCGAGCCAGGTGCGCATCCTGGTCAGCGACAAGGTTGCCGAAAGCTATGTCGAGGCCTTGCAGCGCCAGCTCGGTCATGCACAGACGCTGCTCAGCGCGCTAGGCTACGGCGCGGCCCACGCCGGCCTGATTTCCGATCTCAAGGAGCTGCAGGCATTGAAGGCGTCGGCCGGCGTATCCAAGCCGGCGGTATTCAACCTGTCGGCGGACAAGCGCACCACGCTCGATTTCGCCATCGAACACCTCGCGCAGCATGCCCCTACTCCCCAGACGGAAATTGCGCTCGCCAAGGGCGCGCCGTTCGGCGCCATCCGCGTCAACAAGTCGACCTGCACGCTGTGCAAGGCGTGCATCGGCGCCTGCCCGGAAAGCGCGCTTCTGGATTCGCAGGACGCACCGCAGCTGCGCTTCATCGAGCGCAACTGCGTGCAGTGCGGCCTGTGCGCCACCACCTGTCCCGAGAACGCGATCACGCTGGTGCCGCGCCTCGTCATCGGGCCGCAGGCGAAAGAAACGGTGACGCTGCACGAAGCCGAGCCCTTCAATTGCGTGCGCTGCGGCAAGCCCTACGGCACGCGGCAGATGGTCGAGGTGATGGTGGGCCGGCTGAGCGGGCACTCCATGTTCGCCGGTGCCGGCGCGCTCAGGCGGCTGCAGATGTGCGCCGATTGCCGGGTCGTCGACATGATGGAGAACAAGTCGGAAGCCAGCGTCCTCGACCTTCCCAAATGAGCTTGCCGGCGGAGGAGCAGGGGCGGGCGAACTTCTATGGGCTGATCTCGCGGCTCTTCTATGGCGCGCCCGATGCGTCGCTGCTGATGGCCCTCGCGTCGGCAGACGAATTGCAGGCGGAAGACGAGGCGCTCGCAGCGAGCTGGCGGGAGCTGCAGGCGGCCGCGGCGGCGACCGATGCCGAAGCGGCGCGCGAGGAATACGAAACCGCCTTCGTCGGCACCGGCAAGGCGCCCGTCACACTTTATACGGGGGCTTATTCCGTTCGCTACACGAATGAAATGCCGCTCGCGCAACTCAAGGCCGATTTGATCGCACTCGGCCTTGCGCGGCGCGTCAACGCCGGCGAGCCGGAAGATCACCTCGCGGCGCTCTGCGACACGATGCGGCACTTGATCACGAGCGAGCGAAGCTTGCAGGAGCAGAAGCGGTTTTTCCTGCGCTGGATTCTTCCCATCGTCGAGCCTTTGTGCGCCGCAATAGAAAAGAGCGAGCACACGTCGCTCTATAAGAGAATCGGACGATTGGCGAAAGCATTTTTTTCCTTGGAGCAAGCGGCTTTTGAAATGCTCTAGAATCGGCCGGCATAACTAGATCGACGGAGGAGGTTATGAGCGACCGCAGCAGGCGTTTATCACGGCGTAATTTTCTTTTGACGGTCGGCGCGGGGGGCGCAGCCACTGCTGCGGCCGTCGTGGCGACACGCTCGGGCAACGGCAAGCTCGCGCCGGCGAGCAAAGACAAGCGTGCCACTCGCGGCTATGAAGCGAGCCAGCACGTCAACAACTACTACCGCACCGCCAAGGTCTGAGGAGGCCGTCATGCTGCTGACTCGCAAAGCGACGGGCGCTGTCGCGCCTCAAACGCGTCTTTCCCGGGGACTGTCGAGCATTCCCGTCAAGACGATGGACCGCCGCGCGTTCCTCAAGCGCTCGGGCGTGACGATGGGCGCGGGCGCGGTCGCGTCGCAGCTGCCCTTTTCGATGATCGATCAGGCGCAGGCGAAGGACGAGGCGCAAGGCAAGGTCGAGGTGAAGCGCACGGTTTGCACGCACTGCTCGGTCGGCTGCTCGATCGACGCGGTGGTGCAGAACGGCGTCTGGATCCGCCAGGAGCCGGTGTTCGACTCGCCGCTCAACCTCGGCGCGCATTGCGCGAAAGGCGCGTCGATCCGCGAGCACGGCATCACCCACGATTCGCACCGCCTCAAGTATCCGATGAAGCTCGAGGCGGGCAAGTGGAAGCGCGTCTCGTGGGACCAGGCCTACGACGAGATCTCGAAGAAGCTTCTCGATATCCGCAAGGAAAGCGGGCCCGACGCGCTATTCGTCGTCGGCTCCTCCAAGCACAACAACGAGCAGTCCGAGCTGCTGTGCAAGTGGGTGCGCCTGTGGG